>JAHQVR010000103.1 GCA_019634245.1 Gammaproteobacteria bacterium | reverse complement strand
TGAAAGTCACCCACCGGTCATTCGAGCACCTCAGCTGCGCGAGAGTGATCGGTGGGAATCACCTCACGTCACTTAAATGCAATTTGAACGTTTGTAATAACTGCCATTGATCGATGGGTAGTTGATGTGAGGATGCGACAACAGCGAGTGACTCGAAGCTTATTTCCTTGCCGATGAAATCGGCTTTCAGCTTCTCTTGCTCCTCGTAGATGTGTTCAACCGACAAATTTCTCCCATAGGCAATGCTGATATGCGGACGAAACGGAGCAGCTTTTTCAGAAAGTGATTTGCCTAGTGCTGTTTGAAGAGTACGCCACTGGTCGCTTACATCTAGCTCAAGAAATAAAGCCATGAAAAACTGGGGCGATGTGCTCACTTGAGTCACTGTTGCGTCGAGTGTAGGAAACATGAACTCCGAACACCGCTTGGTAACGTCATCGCTATTGTGGGGCAAATCGCCCAGCACCGTTAGGTGTGGGTTGAAAACGGGTGTTCCTAGCTTGGTCGCGGCCGAGATAATCGATGCGTTTAGTTTTTTTACGCTGGCTTGGTCGGGCATTAGCCACAAGGAACAGTGGTTTTGTGGGGTCATTGTCGTGAACGATCGCTTATTTCGAGTTCTAAGCTGGAGTGGTCAGAGATTTTTGACTCTCGAACGCTATGGTTGTAGTGAATAGTTTGGATATGATCATTAAGAGGTTTGCTCGCCAGTGCATGATCATATCGATAACCGTTATGTTTTTGCGTGCTTATCCATGAGAACTCCTTTTTTTTCTGATGACGACTACGCCAGGCATCTATCCAACCTTGTTTTAGCAATGACTGGAAAAGGTGGGTGTTCTGAAAAGTGCGGGTATCAGAGTCTTCAAAAGGAATTCCGCAATTCATATCCCCAATTATCAGGGACCAACTCGATAGTGAGTGTGGAGTGTGCTTGAACAAGGCCTCAAAGACCGGTAATTGCGCTCTCTTATGGGGCAGATGTACGTTGATGAGATCTAACATAACGTTGTCTGCCAGGGCGACCTTAACGTTTATCGCATGGACCTGACCTTTGTTGTCTTGAAATAGGACCGAGCGCTCACTGAGCTCGTGGCGCGATGCAATGAGCAATGAATTCTGACGGGCCAGCTCCGTTATGGGCGAGTATTGGTGTTCTAAACCTAGCTCATTAAGTGCTGTAATAATTGGTGTTTTGGATTTTCCGTGCCGGAATTCTTGCAAACAGACGGTATCTGGGTTTTGTTGCCGGATGTGTTCGATTATCTCTGACACGCGGCTACCTCCACCCTGGAGAATATTCCAGCTCAGAAGCTTCATTGCCATTGACTATTCAATAGTTTTCCAGCCTCTGACAAAATATTTTTTTTGCCATACCGAAAGCAAGTCCGTTATTTGTTCTTCTGAATTACTGACGCAAATCTCATGATTTAATGGTGTTTTTCGATTAGGGCTGAAATCGGTGAGGTGTAAAACGTAGGCTGGGTAGTCATTAGAATGGTCTTCTTTATTGGTTTTCCAAAGCAAGAGTTTCCGCACCATAGTGTTGCCTTTCAATTCTTTGGTGGCGACTTCCCTGGCGATAATCGTACTTTTTGGCAGTTCTATATCTATGGCCGTGCGAGTGGATTCGGGGATATCGGTGATGTCGCTTAATTGAGATAGGTGGATATCTTCAGCGTTTGGCTCTTTGTCGTCTCTTAAGCGAACAAACTGCGGCGATAATATGCTGCACAGTGGTAACCGACGTAATCCGTTCCAAGATTCGGTGCTGCTCCATTCGAGCACCATTTTATCGATGGTATTTCCATGAGAGGTTCTGGCTACAACATCCAAACACGTAATTTCTGCAACTAAACCGGGCTGGATCATTTGGTAGGCGACTTTGTCCGAATTTACCTCCATGTAGTCACTGTCAGCGTGCAGTTTGCTGAGGGGTTTTAACAACTTCATGCGGTCGTCGTCACTGAATCCACCGCCACAGCGGGCGACGATCTGGAACGTTCCGTCCGCGCGGGCAATTGCCAGCAATAGACTGTGCAGCATGTCCGCTCGATCGTCGGTTCCAGTGGAGTAGCCAATCACGGCCAGGTCTAAGTTGTGTTTGCGCTTAAGTTTATAAACCCCCAGGCTATCGCTTCGAAGCACCAGCCCTTCTTCGTTATCATTGTTTACCCATTGATCAAATAGTTCAAAAACCTGCTTTTTGTCACCCGTTGACGTCTCTACGCCGTGAACTCGATCGCTCGAGCCAAATAGTGATTGAATTTTCTCTAGCGCTGTTGAATATCGCATTGATAAGTCTTCGTCATCCAGCTCGTAGATGTTGAATACCCCCAGGCACAGAGTATCTACATCCTCCTTGTGTTTCGGTGCGCGCGCTACTTGAACTACATCGTGCACTCGGGGTCGCTCACCATCTGGTCTACGAACGTATAACTCCGCGCCCAAAATAGCTGATTTCACACCAGCACTGTCTAGAACCGATTGCACTTCATGGTGTACCGCAGCTCCGAGTCGGACTGTGCCACCGGGGTTTACCGTAAAGACTTCCCCGTACTGATAAACGATGCAGGTGAACTCACCATCTATTTTTTTAGAAATATGGTAATCACCTTCAGGCAGCTTCTTTTGCGCGAGTGCAGGATCATAAGCACGCATCATGCGACTCAACTGCCGTCGACGCATGCGAACTCCGCGTAAGATAGTGGCATCTTTCAACGCATCGCTACTTCCTGTGAAGTACCCGTCGACGATCTCTGTGAGTTTGTCAGCATCCAATAAGGTGCTCATGAGGGTACCTTTAGCTCCATATTAGATAGGTGCAGCAGCAAGATATACTTATCCCCGTCTATGCGGCCTTCTAAAAAGCCACGATAGGGGACGCTTCCGCGACGAAAAATGAGAGGGTCTTTCCCTTTGGCGCCAGCGCCCACAAACATCAAACTTTCAGACTCTGCCAGAGTCGAGGCCATATCAAATAGAAAATCATAGGTGAGCCCATTAATGTGGACTATTTGAAGCTTGCTAACAAAGACGAAGCGTCGGATGGCGTCAGATTTTTTTATCATTTTGCCCGACCATGCAATCGGTTGATCTGTCACCACATTAGCCTCTTCGGCTACCCGAGGCCTTTTTTTGACAATCTTGCCCTTATTGTTTCTGACGATTTCTGTTTGGTCTACGCGAAAGACCAGTTCTTCATCTGTGTTTACATAGACACGTGATACGTTCCAGAGAAACTGACCGAAACGTTCTATGTCCACTTCCGGATCACCGCTCACCAACGCTTCCCCAATCGCGTCTAACTCGCCGTAGTCTTCTGCCAGTTGATCCAAATCGTGTTCGACGGTTGATTTTAGGATCTTCCGAGTTGAAGCTGGTTGATCTTTAGGGCCGATATAGCGCACCAGTTCTGTTTGGCGCACACCCTCGGCTTTTACCACCGCATCTCTATTTCGCGCATCGCTAATGTTTATTTCAGGCATGGTTAGAGCATTCCAAAATCGATGTCATCGGCTGAGTCTTCTTCGGTTTCATCGGTGTCTAACTGCGAGTTAAGCTCACAAATGGCCGCTTGCTCTAATCCCACATACTCGATGTCGTTTTGGTCAGATATCAACAACCATAATTCTTCGTTCTCTCCTTGCAAAATAAAGGCGGGATCGGTATCCACCCCACCTCTATAGCTGAAGTGAAACTGGTATATCGTTCCTTCCCTTAGTTGAGTTTGAACATCCTTTGGCAGCGTCATTTCTGGTTCGAGCTGATAGATCAGTCGAACGCTATGATTCAAAAACGTGTCTATGGATACTGTCTGTTCCAAGCTGATGGTTTGTTTGAAGCTAGATTCAACGGTGGGTAGTTCCTGGCCGTCAAGATCGACCGCCCGCAGTGTTTTCCGAGAAAGCCAATCACCATCAGCATTTAAGTAGGCTAAAGCAGTACCTCCGTTTGGGATTAACGTATGACCGTCAATTGCCAGTGTGGCTAGTTCGCAAGGTTGGCCCTCTGGATCGTGAGTTGCAGTAGAGACGGAACCATACAGTTTTGTCCTATCCACCTTTTTAAGAACGCAGCTAAAGACACTATTGTGGGCAGTAAATTCTAGGCTTCTAGGCATAGTAGGTAGAGCTTCTCACTCAGTGCTTATGAGTTCCATTACAGCAGTTTCGGCAATTTCAAAGGCTACGGGTCCGGCGATCTCTGGTTGGCAGGAGACCGCGCGATCGTCAATATAGGCAGATGCAATAGGCTTGGCTTTGTCGATACAGATTTCGTCGAAGGAAAAGTGATGGGCTTCGAGCCATAGGGTCATCGCTTCTTTGAGTGCCCTGGTTTTTTCCGGTGATTGCCCGCTGAACCGAGCACTGTAAACGATGATGTTAGCGTGTTTTGCAAGTGTTTGTGTAAACTCTAGTGCGCCATCGACCGGTTCACCAAACTCGTTCAAAGCACCTATGTAGGTTCGACTGCATAACACGCCATCAAGATCGATGCAGATTGTTGGCTTTTGCGTTCGGGCATAAGAGCGACGACGATTGTGAGCGGTACGGGAGACTTCATGTGTAGGTTTTTCGTGTCTGCTAGTGGTGCCTGTGTCATTGCTCATTGCAGATGTCATTGGTGGAGGAGGGCCTGGGACAGACTGCAAAATGACATCGATCGCTGCGTGACCCGCCAACCACGGATCACTCAACCACTCGTCACCGCTCCACACGGTGGAATAATGTTCATTCGTATGATGTAAACCCGGTAACCTAAACCAGGAGCCAATGCTGTCTGGCTTCACACGTTTTGGAAACGTCTCCGGTTCTTCATCGAGTTGCGCTTCCTCCCAGCGTTCAGTGAACGATTTGGCAAAAGCATAAACATCCTCAGTGGGAGCGGGATCCTGAAAAAGAACCCATAGATGGTATCCGCCCCCTGCGCCGTTAGAATCCAATAGTAAGGGGTCGTAGCCCATGTCTTGCAGTTCGTGCCACCAGCTCACTGCAGCGTTTAGATTTCGGCGCGCATGATCCTCTGCGGTGGTGGCTTCAGTGTCGTGGCAATCGATATCAATGCCAAACCATTTGCTGGTCGTCGACTGGCTTTTAGCGTGTAGACCAATAATTTGCGGTTTGCGAAGATGGCGGCTGGAGTAGTGTCTGATCAGTTTATCGAGAGTGACCCTATCCTTGCCGCGTTTGTCTTTTTGCGGCAATGTCATCGCTTTGTAGCTTCGATTCAGAGTTCGCTGTTCTGTCGGCGTCAGAACTGAGTACTGTCCCCACACATCTTTACGGTTAACCAGATGGTCCATGGTCCATTCGGCTAACTCTGATGCTCTTTCGAGCCACTCTTCACCAACAATTTCGTGCTTTGTGGCCATTAAAGTTCTGATTCCCACGCAAAGTTGGGATAAAAATTGCCAGTAGATTCACCGAATTGTCGTTTTGCCCGGATCGTCGAGTGGCTATAGTGACTAGCTGGGGTATATTTGAGCTGAGGAATACCCATACAGTGAGTGCGAAGTCTGAGTGAAATAACCCCCATTATAAGTAAAAAAGTTCGTACCCAGAGAATTAACAAGTTATGGAGCTAAAGCAACTCAGAATGTTTGTTGCCGTGGCGGAGGAGCTGCATTTTGGCCGAGCGGCCGATAGAATGCATATCACACAGCCCTCTCTGTCAGCGCACATTCGTGCCTTGGAGGACGACTTAGGTGTTCAGCTCCTGTATCGCACGACGCGTGCCGTTAGCTTAACTTCAGCCGGCGAGGCTTTCCTGCCCCAGGCGCGATCTACGTTAGCCAGTGCCGCCACCGCAGTCGCAACCGCCCGCGGTTCTTCCAACACCAGCGAAGAATTTATTAAATTAGGTTGCATCGATTCGGTGACGGCTGATCTGTTGCCAGATTCCATTCTGAAATTTCGTAAGCACTACCCTAATGTACAGTTTCGGTTAACTGAAATGCTCTCAGGTCAAGCCATTCAATCTATGTATCGGCGAACCATTGATCTTGCGTTCACTCAGGTGCCCATTGACAATGACGTGTTTAGCTCAAAGCGTGTCATGGCCGAGCATCTGTTTGTGGCTGTTAATTCGCAACATCCGCTGGCGATGGAGACTGATCCTTCTCTGTCATCGATTGCCACCGAACCCATGATTATCTCAGCACGCTCCCATCGCCCGGTTATTTTTGATCGAGTGTATGAATACTTACGAAGTCATGGATTGGAGCCTAATGTTCTTCAGGAAGTGAAAGAGACTCAAACGAGTATGGCGATGATCAGTGCAGGATTGGGCCTTGCTGTGGTACCTGAATGGGTGAAGCTGCGTGGTCAGGAAGGGGTGAGTTTTTTCCCATTCCCTGGTGAACCGCCTCAAATCGAAACGCATCTGATTTGGCGAACTGAAGATGCGAATGCGATCATTCAAACTTTTGTAGATCAATTCCCACACGTTGCGTTGAGCTAGCGAATTGGACTCAGGTTTGGCGCGCGTAGCGTAAGCACTGTTCGACGGTTCGAACAGAACCTACGGTCGTTGCACTGTGTAAGCTGGTGGCAGCTGTTGCATGGGCTAGTTCGATCGCATCTTCGATGGGCCAGGATTCGTGCAACCCATAGAGTAAGCCTGCGGTGAAAGCATCGCCAGCCCCAACTGTTCCTACTAATTCCTCCTTGGGTACATGGACTGATTCTGTCACTATCGGTTTTTTGTCTCGTTGGACACAGACACTGCCTGCGGGAAAATGCACTACCACCGTGTGCATCGCTCCTAATTTCATAATGTCGACAGCTGCTTGTTCGCACAACTCTATCTGGGCATGACCCCCAGAGAGTGTTTCAATCCCGGCCAACCCACCGATTTCTTGATCGTTGACAATTAACGTATCTAAGTAGGGCAGGCAGGGCAAACAAAGTTGCCGATTACGCTCCGGATCGATGGTCACTAGTTCAATATTAGTGCTTAACCCTGCCGCTTTAGCTTTCTTTAGAACACAGACCCAACCGTTGGCATCGGTCTGCCATGGTCTATCAAGAGTGGCGTGCACGCCAAGTAAGCCCAAATGTAGCCATTTGGCTGCCGTGCCCTCGAAATCAAAGTGATCCGGTGTAAGTGCGTCATTAGCTCCCGCATAGTGAAAAAAAGTTCGTTTTGCGCTGGATTGAACACTCAGGACGTCGGTATACGATGTACTGTGGTTATTCGTTCGAATCAGTCCGGAGGTGTCAATGCCTTTTGATTGAGCTTGATTGAACAGAAAATCGCCTTCTGGGTCTGAACCTATCAGACCCATCCCATAGACGGGTAGAGTGCGATCTAGGCTCTTTAAATCCATACTGACGTTGTGCGCTGAACCACCGCCTTGGTGATCCTGGCTGATGATTTGTGCCAGAGATTCTTCGGCTGGCCATTGGTTGATTATTTTTATTCTGTCAAAGGTCCAGCAGCCTGCGCAAATGATTCCACGATCCATAGTGATTACCCAGGGCTAGGCCATCAGTACCGGGTCGGTGATACGACTGTCTTCGGTGAGCGAGCGTTGCGGTGTGATGTTGTGCTCTGCAAGATAGTTGTGATATTCGCCTACCGCCTCGAGCGGATTTAACGATCCACTGATGGTTTCGCGCATCAAACGGACGAGCTCCAACGGTGCTTCGCTGAGATTGATTTTTCGACCAAACAAGGCCACCTTGGCACCGGCTTGCTCTGCCTGTTGGATCAGTTCAAAGGTATCTCGGGTAGTGCCAGCCGCACCGCCTAAAATACCCACAATGAGATTGTTGGGATCATAGCGACACAATTCAGCCATAGCGCGATGTCCATTAAACTGTATTTTAAGAAACTGAGGTGCATCTACTTGGGTCACTCCGGCGACGGCCTTTATGATCATATCGTTTATGTAAAAGCCGATCTCCTCGTGCCTTATGCCAATGTCAAAGGCGGGGTTGAACACCTCTAAAAAGTGGCTCATTCTTCTTCGTGTTTCTAACCGAAAGGATCGATAAGCCTGTAGAGACCGGAGGTCGGTGTCCAGATCGTTGGAGAACGTCATCGAGTACAAGCCCAGCTGACAATAGGGAAGTACGGCATCGACATCTGCTGTAGCAAATGGTTGGGAGCCGCTATCTCGGTAGCGTGAATGCCGAGCCATCCAGATGTCAGTAGTGTCGTTCATACGCACAGCCGGGGTAACGGTGCTGTTTTTGAAAATATCGCGCGAATGCAGCGTTTCAGCCGAAGAAGCGGACATCAGCATGACATCGACGAGGCCAGACGCCGTCATGTGTTCCATGGCCTGTAGGTAATCTGCTTTGGTTTTGGTCGAACCTTGTGGATCCGGCCCGGGGCACTGTGTGCCGAAAGCCATATCACCATCTTTAGCATCGGCGATAATAAAATGTTCTGGAGAGTACTGCCCGGCTCGGATTGCTGTTAGCTTGGTATCCAGAGTTGGTTTCATGGCAAGGTGGCGTCCGATTGACTGATTGTTTGAGACCAGACCAGTATACATAACCGCTACGTTGGATATGAATGAGTGAATTTGACTACATAGTGATAGGTGCAGGGTCGGCCGGCTCGGTGTTGGCTAACCGACTGAGCGAAGAGGGTAAACATTCTGTCCTGTTATTAGAAGCTGGTGGCTCAGATAAACGTTTTTTCGTCTCGTTACCTTTGGGCTATGGCAAAACCTACTACGATAAAAGCGTTAATTGGAAATATCACACCGAGCCTGAGCCTCAGCTAAACAATCGGCCGAGCTACTGGCCACGCGGGAAAGTGTTAGGCGGCTCTAGTTCAATTAATGCCATGGTCTATGTGCGTGGACACCCCATAGATTATGATCAATGGGCATTAAGAGCATCCGGTTGGTCCTGGCAGGATGTATTTCCGGTTTTTAAGCGCATGGAAAATTTTTCCGGCGGTGCGGACCCCTGGCGTGGCGATTCAGGACCGTTATTCGTTCAGGATGTGTCCGATCAAGTACACCCCATCTGTGATGCCTACTTGGATGCGGCTCGGCAGTTACAGTTTAAGATCAATTCAGACTATAACGGGCGTGACTTCGAGGGAGCCGCTCTCTATCAGATCAATACACAGGCCGGTCTTCGGGCATCCGCCTCCCGCTGTTATCTTGACCCTGTGAGGAGCCGAAGCAATCTCAAAATCGAAACCAATGCCTTAGCCAGTCGCATACTGTTTGACGGCAAACGAGCCACTGGTGTTGAATACCATCGAGGCGGCGCCATTGTTGTAGCTAAAGCTCGATGTGAAGTTATTGTGTGCGCTGGTGCGATCAATTCGCCACAGTTGCTGCAGCTGTCGGGCGTAGGCGCTAGCGAACATCTGAATTCATTGGGGGTAAACACCGTTCATCATTTACCCGATGTCGGTCGGCATCTACAGGATCACCTGGGTGCAGATATGGTGTGCCAAACAAAGATACCGACATTGAATCAAGTATTGCGGCCTTGGCTGGGTCGCCTCAAAGTGGGGCTACAGTTCTTGCTAAAGCGACGTGGCCCTTTGACTTTAAGTCTTAATCAGGCGGGTGGATTTGTTCGATCCCACCCCGACGTAGAAATTCCTGACTTACAGCTCTACTTCACGCCTCTGAGCTATACCAGAGCACCAGAGAACTCGCGGCCATTGATTAAACCTGATCCGTTTCCAGGTTTTTTAATCGGGTATAGCCCCTGCAGACCCACCAGTCGGGGTCACGTGCAGATTCGGTCGAACAATGTTTTTGATGCACCACTGATGCAAGCGAACTATATGGATACCGATTACGATCGAGATTTAATGCTCAAAGGCATGAAGCTAATCAGGCAGTTCACAGCAACCGATGCGTTGAGTCCTTTAATCGACAAAGAAATCTATCCGGGTGCGCAGGTGCAAACCGATGAGGAACTGATGGAATTTGTTCGCGACAATGCCTGGACGGTCTTTCATCAATGTGGCACTTGTCGAATGGGAGATTCGCCGACTGAATCGGTGGTAGATGCTCGGCTAAAGGTGCATGGTTTGGAAGGGCTGCGAGTGGCTGACGCTTCGGTGTTTCCGGCAGTGACTTCAGGTAATACCAATGCACCGAGTATTATGGTGGGTGAAAGGGCTGCAGAATTTGTTCTAGAGGACAATCGCTAAATGATCATTAGCCGCATTGAATCGTTTTGTAATGAGTATGTTGGGTTTGTGCGAATCACACTTGAGGACGGTTCTACAGGCTGGGGGCAGGTGTCAACGTATCACTCGGATATTACCTGCCAGATCTTGCACCGACAGGTGGCACCGTGGGTGCTCAACCGCGACGCCACCGACCTTGATGAATTACTCGATGTCGTTACCGAACGTGAACATAAGTTTCCTGGATCGTATTTGCGAAGAGCGATGGCGGGTGTCGATACAGCCCTTTGGGATTGTCGTGGCAAAAGAGAACAGAAGCCTGTGACCGAGTTGTTGGGTGGTTCCGCCGGAATAGTCAGAGCTTATGCATCCTCTATGAAAAGAGAGATCACACCGAAGGAAGAGGCTCGACGACTGCTTGTTTTAAGAGATACCAAGGGCTTTGATGCCTTCAAAATTCGAGCAGGAAAAGAAGTGGGACGGAACGAAGATGAATGGCCCGGACGCACCGACGAAATCATTCCTTTGATGCGACAACAATTGGGTGATCAAGTGGAATTGCTCATCGATGGTAACAGTTGCTATTCGCCGGACAAGGCCATCGAGATAGGCCTACAGTTACAAGATTATGGCTATGCGCACTTTGAAGAACCCTGTCCATACTGGGAGTTTGAGCAAACAAAGCAAGTCACCGATGCGTTGGATTTAGATGTCACCGGTGGCGAGCAGGACTGTGACTTACCGACGTGGAAGCGCATGATAGAGGATCGCGTGGTCGACATTGTTCAGCCAGATGTGTGCTATCTAGGAGGCATCTCTAGAACACTTCGAGTAGTAAAGATGGCCGAACGTGTTGGAATACCCGTCACCCCACACTGTGCAAATTTATCGATGGTCACACTGTTTACTATGCATCTCCTTAGGGCGATTCCGAATGCGGGTAAGTATCTGGAATTCTCCATTGAGGGTGCTGACTACTATCCGTGGCAGCAAGACTTGTTTGTGCAGTCGCCCTACGAAATAACAGACGGGCACGCCACGGTTACCGAGGCTCCGGGATGGGGTGTGGAGATTAATCCAGATTGGTTGGCGAAGTCGATCTATCAGTGCAGTGAGATGTAAACCTTGAGACAGATGAGTGGTTGTGGTTAACGCTAGTTAGGTTTCAACCAGTCGATGAGGGGGGATAACGGGCCAAAATTTTCCTGAAGTTCGTTACGGACAGGGTCATAGACCGCTCCACCGGTGTCGTGGATATCCTCCACAGCATCTCCACCACTGGTAACTACGTGTTGTACTGGAGCGGTGTCTGCCAGCCAACCGAAGAATCCGTCCTCATCGACCCCCCATACTGGGTTATCGACAACCCCCTTTTGTGAAGACGGTCCATAGGGCCCGGATGTAGCGTCAAACTCTCCAATCTCGCCCCATCGCACACCTTTGCTACCTTCAGTCGGGTACCAGGACTGTGCAGTGACATCTTGTAGGCCGCCCCAATTGGTGTATATGACGGCATCGTCCAATCTACGGAAGGGTATGTTGTCTGGGTTTTGGACAGTGTGGTCTTTAAAGACTTCGACCTCAGTGTCGTACACACCCGCCTCAGGGAATGCCGCGTGCGAACCGGCGGCAACATAGACCACCGGCCGTCCTGTGAGTGGATCTGCGATGTCTTCTAAGGGTACGTCGGTACGATGACTGTGAGCACTTAAGCGCGCGGTGGTTGGCTCGAAAGTTTCGGGGTTGAGTTCCAGCGTAATACGTTCCCAATCACCTTCATGATTTTGCACCGTGGGGCCGTCGTTGTACGCGTAAAAGACAAAATAGGTGAGCGTGGGGGTGTCGCTCTCCAAATCCAATTCATAATACAGCGGAGCGGGATTATCTTGGCCTCGACCAAGTTCGTACCGTTGGTCGTTATCCAGATCCAAGAAATAGTTATCGGGCGCATGAGTGAAGTCGGCTCCGGTAAAATCGTCGCCGGTATCATCATTGGTATTGTCGCCGTGCTGGTTATCGGTCCACCAACTGACGTCTTCTCGCAATCGCGAGTTATCGATAAAGTCGCTTGCCGATGCGGGCAGGTTATCGTTTGAACCTTCAGGCAACACGAGAATCGGGGCATAGCGTTCCGCTAATGTCCTTTGATCGGCTTCGCTATTCACAGGATCCAAAACTGGTTCTGGTTCAGGTTGATACTGAGAACCATAACCACCGGCAAACAATGGGAACGCGCTACCGGGGTGTGCCACCGGCGGTGCGACCGTGGACTCAACACCCGAGTCCGCATTGTCATCAGATCCGGTGCCGTTCGAGGTGCCGGTGACGACACCATATTGATACGGGGACGGATAGTTAGATGTAGGAGCCGTCGGATTCACTTCAGGCGTGTCTAATTCGGCTGCCGTTTGCTCTGCTTTAGCTTTTGCTGCTTCCTGCTGCAGGTACGTCTGGATCCCATAGCCATAGGGATAAGCCACGCCGGTCATGATCAAAACCTGTGCATCAATGGACTCCTAGTAGCGTATTGGATTTGCTAGGGTTTTTATATACATAAAAACCCTAATATTGCGATTTACTCACAAGGAACTTATGAACAACACCACTGAAACCGGGCGTGCTTTGTCCGAAGAATTAAACCCGGGCATGGAAGAGGCGTTGGAAGCCCGCTATGGGAATTTGCTACCTGGGCTTGCTGAGGGCGTGGTCGATTTTGCGTATGGACGCCAGTATGCTCGCCCCGGTCTTCCGCTCCGAGATCGATATCTAGCCACCATTGCAGCGCTAACGGCCTTAGGCTCGCAAACTGCGCCTCAACTTAGGGTGAATATTCAAGGGGCGCGTAAGGTGGGCCTAAGTTGCGAAGAAATTGCTGAAACTATCTGGCAAATGTCGCTGTATGGTGGATTTCCAGCAGCCATCAATGCATTAAACACCGCACTAGAGGTTTTCGCAGAGGAAGAGGTAGAAACCGGCGTAGAGTGATTTTTTTATGCTTATTGTGGGAATTGGCTCTCTACGTTCAACTGAAGTTAACCAGTGCGTTAATCAGTTTTACAATATGCCGCTTACGCAATGTTTCTTTGGAGTGTGAACATCCAAGTGTGATTAAAAAAAGTAAATAGTGTCTTAATAAATGAATGGCGTATAGTTTTTAGTTGTGGATACTGTGGGCTATGAATAGTGGGAGAAAAAGATGGCGAAAGTAACTGGAATTGGCGGCGTGTTCTTTTTGGCGAACGGTGATAAGGGCAAACTGTCTGAGTGGTACCAACAGCATTTGGGTATCGCATTAGAGCCTTGGGGTGGGGGAGTGCTGGAGTGGAAACAGGATCAAGCAGAGGACGGTGGTTTAACCGTTTGGAATGTGGCTGAGCCTGATAGCGATTGGTTTGCACCCAGCGCTGCGCGTTTCATGATTAATTACCGCGTGGATGACCTTGAAACACTGATTGAACAATTGCAGAAGGCGAATATCGACATTGTTAAGGGCCCCGAATATCATGAGAACGGAGTTTTCGCCTGGGTGATGGACCCTGAGGGTAACAAGATTGAGTTATGGGAACCAAAACTATGGGACGACAAAAATAAACGATAGATAGGTTTTTTGGTTGCCAATGTATCCAAGGCCGAAGACTAGTCGAAGAGCAGTGCATCACGCATCTCTCAGTTAGCGATTGTTGGCAATAATTTATTGATCAATCGAGTTTCATTGTCAGGTTGCTGGGACAAAGACGGCGCAACGTGCCAGAATTAGCGTAGAAAAT
>JAHQVR010000102.1 GCA_019634245.1 Gammaproteobacteria bacterium | reverse complement strand
AGAACTTGATCCAAAACGGCTGACCCGAATCATAGCCGTTCCCTCATCGCCTCTATCGTTTCGTGAAAGGACAGACGATTTAATACGCGATACTACGGTTACGCTGCTTATAGACAATTCCCGATCAATGTCAGGTGCGCCAATCCTTACAGCTGCTGCCAGTGCAGATCTTATGACGCGTGTACTTGAGCGGTGTGGTGTGTCTACCGAAGTGCTCGGGTTTACTACGGTGTCAATGTATGGTGGACAAGTTGCGCAAGCGTGGCAGGCGGCTGGCTGTCCACAGAATGTAGGTCGAATTAATGCACTTCGACATATCGTGTATAAGTCGGCTGATCAATCATGGCGACAATCACGGATGAATTTTGGACTGATGCTGAATCGGGACATATTGAATCAAAACATTGATGGCGAAGCTTTGTTGTGGGCCAAAAGTCGGATGCAGCGCAGGCCAGAATCACGGCGAATTTTAATCGTACTTACCGACGGCAGGCCATCAGATAGCAGTACGCTGAAAGCTAATTCGCGAGGACTGTTAACCAATCACCTAAAGCAGGTCATCAAGCTGATTGAAAAACATCGGACGCTGGAAGTCATTGGTATTGGCATTGGTCATGATGTCAGTGTTTACTACGACCAGTCGATCAGAGTTGATGATATCGGTCAATTGGGATCCATCATGCTCACTGAGCTGTTGCGTTTGTTAAAGCCATAAAGCCAGAGTCTTTAAGCTCCATCAATTAACGCTAATGCTCGAGCGTTTTTAACCAACACCCGTTTACACCAATCTAGAAAATACGCCCAAACAAAGCTGGCTCAAAATGCTACAGGTGCCGCACAATGTGCGACACATTCAATGAGTCACATTAAATAAGTTCATATAAAACAGAGCCTTACGAGTGGCATGCGGATTGCCGTAGTTAGTTAAGCGATTCGCAAACAACTTGCCTGAAGGGGCTAACGATGTGAGATCGTTGAATGCCACTTACATTGTGGCTTGAATCATTATCAGTGAGGAGCAACGATATGCAGTTAAGTCGAGAGGAGTTGCTGGAGTCCTATCGGGTCATGCGCACCATCCGGGACTTCGAAGAGCGCGTTCATGAGGAATTCTCCGGTGGCGGTATTCCCGGATTTGTGCATTTGTATAGTGGAGAGGAAGCATCGGCCGCTGGTATATGTCAACACCTTGATGACAAGGATGCAATTGCCAGTACGCATCGCGGACACGGGCACTGCATTGCCAAAGGTTGTGATGTTCGTGAAATGATGCTGGAGATTTATGGACGTGGCGACGGTTTGTGCGGTGGCAAAGGTGGGTCAATGCACATTGCCGACTTGTCAAAAGGGATGATGGGAGCCAACGGAATCGTTGGCGGCGGCCCACCACTCATTTGTGGTGCGGCATTAACAGCCAAGTACAAAAAAACCGGTGGTGTAGCCATTGCCTTCGTTGGTGACGGGGGCTCCAATCAGGGAACCACTTTCGAATCATACAATTTGGCCAAGGTTTGGGACTTGCCGGTCATTTTTGTCGTTGAAGATAACGGCTACGCAGAAGCTACATCGAGTAAATGGTCTGTTGGAGGTAATCAAACAGATCGGGCTACAGGATTTGGTATGCCAAGTGTGGCAGTTGACGGACACGACTTTTTCGCCGTCCATGATGCCGCTGGTGAAGTGATTGAGCGTGCCCGTAACGGTGGTGGTCCAAGCCTTATGCACGTCAAACTGAATCGTTTTTTTGGACACTTTGAAGGTGATGCAATGACCTATCGTGCTGATGGCGAAGTTGCGCGATTGCGTGAAGAAAAAGACAGTTTAAAAATATTTCGAGCTCATGCGACCAAGGAAGATTTATTAAGCAATGAGGAAATGGACAAGGTAGATCAGGACGTGGCCAAATTGATCGATGACTCTGTAAAAGAATCAGAGCAAGCGGCACCGCCACACTTCGACAAACTAGAGACTGATGTCTACGTAAATTATTGACCACTGGAGATTCGAACTATGTCCAAAAAATCATATCGCGAAGCCATCAATGAGGCTATCGCACAAGAAATGCGCCGTGACGAAAACGTACTGGTCTGGGGCGAAGATAATGTTGGTGGAACCGGCGGGGATGGCGAGCAAGATGCCTGGGGCGGTGTTCTGGGTGTAACCAAAGGCCTGTATCCTGAATTTGGTGGCGAGCGAGTTATGGATACCCCCATTTCCGAAAGTGCGTTTATCGGTGCAGCAGCAGGTGCTGCGGCTACTGGTTTGCGTCCGGTGGTGGAGCTGATGTTTGTGGATTTCATGGGAGTCTGTTTTGATCAGATTTTCAATCAGGCTGCCAAGTTTCGATATATGTTTGGTGGCAAGGCGGTTACCCCATTGGTCGTTCGTACCATGTATGGCGCTGGTTTTCGTGCAGCAAGCCAACACAGTCAAGCATTGTATTCCGTGTTTACCCACATTCCCGGGTTGAAAGTTGCCATACCATCATCACCCTATGAGGCAAAGGGTCTCATGACTCAAGCTATCCGCGACGATGATCCTGTGATCTTTTTTGAAAACAAGGTCATGTACGATGACGAAGAAGAAGTACCGGATGACCCCTACACAATTCCGTTCGGCGAGGCGCGCTTCACTCGCGAAGGAGATGATCTAACCATTGTTGCTATTGGGCGTATGGTGCAGTTTGCCAACGATGCTGCAGATCAACTCGAAAAAGATGGCATATCTTGTACTGTTCTTGATCCACGTACAACCTCTCCAATGGACACCGAATCCATCCTTGAGAGCGTAGAGGAAACCGGCCGCCTGGTTGTTGTTGACGAGTCTCATCCCAGATGCTCAATGGCGTCGGATGTGTCTTCGATTGTTGTACAAAATGCGTTTAAGGCGCTTAAGGGTCCAATCCAGATGGTGACCTCTCCGCATACACCTGTGCCATTTGCACCGGAACTCGAAGACCAATACCTGCCTGATGCAAACAAAATTATGGCGTCGGCGAAGGTGGCTATGGCTGGTTAAGCTGGTTATGGCAGTGGTGTTGGTGTCGGCAATTTAGATTCAGCCGGCACCGCCCATATCAAACATGTCAGCATGTGCACTAGTCGTTTATATAGCTTCGTTTATATAGCTTAAGGAGAACTTCGATGGCGAACAGTATTGAACCCATAGTTATGCCCAAATGGGGATTGGCTATGACTGAAGGCATGGTTAACACCTGGTCGGTGGATGAGAACGCACAGGTAAATGCTGGAGATGAAATCTGTGAAATTGAGACTAGCAAACTGGCCAATATGTTTGAGTGTCCTGCATCGGGTCCTTTAAGGCGTCGAGTTGCGCAAGAGGGTGAAATGCTGTCTGTAGGCGCACTGATTGCGGTGATCGCTGATGCTTCTGTATCAGATGACGAAGTCGATTCGTTCGTAAAAGAATTTCAAGAAAATTTTGTGCCCGAAGAAACCGATGAAGGTGGGCCAGAGCCAGAAACAATCTCTGTTGATGGACAGAAAATTGTTTACCTTAAACTTGGTGATAGCGATGCTGATCCAATTGTGATGTTGCATGGATTCGGAGCTGACATGAATGGCTGGTTATTCAACCAGGGTGCATTGTCCGAAGATGCACCAGTGTATGCGATTGATTTACCTGGTCACGGTAAATCAGTAAAAGACGTTGGAGAAGGATCTATTGCATCACTTGCTGCAACCGTTGAAAGTTTTCTAGCCGAAGCTTCGTTGAACAATGTTCATCTTGTCGGACACTCACTCGGGGCAGGCATAGCTCTGCAAGTTGCTGCCAAAGCAACTGCATCGGTGAAGTCGCTAACATTGATTAGTCCCGTTGGATTTGGAACCGAAATCAATATCGAATTTCTGAATGGGTATGTCAAAGCCAAACGGCAGAAGCACCTTAAACCAGTATTGGAACAACTTGTCAGTGACAAATCCCTAATTAGTAGTGACATGATGGATGACGTATTTAAATTTAAACGAATAGACGGAGTTGTTGATGGCCTCAACAAACTAATCGAAACCAATTTTACCAACGGTTCTCAGGCAGTATCTCTTCGTTCGCAACTTAGCGATGTGAATGGTCCGGTCACCGTTGTCTGGGGCAAAGAAGATGAGATCATACCAGTGAGTCATAGTGATAACCTGCCAGATTCAGTCAGTTTGCATCTATTGGATAACTCTGGACATGTACCTCAAATGGAAAATGCGGCGCAGGTCAACCAGATCATTAAATCAGTAATCGATGGGTGAGCACGATGGCTAGTTCTAAAGACCAGGTCGAAGCAATTGATCGAAGGGTAGGATCACTTGCCAAAACCGCGCCGAAAGTACTTGGAGCGTACGGACAGTTGGTCCAATCCGCTATGAAGAGTGGTGCGCTTGATGATAAAACCAAAGAGCTGATGGCAGTGGCAATTTCGGTTTCGGTTCGCTGTGAAGACTGTATTTTGTATCATACCCGCGCGGCCATTAAGCTCGGAGCTTCTGAAGCCGAATATGTAGAGAGCCTGGGTGTGGCCATAGAGCTCGGCGGCGGCCCATCGGTAGTCTACGGTGCGCGCGCATTAGATGCGTACAAGTCACTTACTAATGCATAAACACGTATTGCCGCTTTAAATCGCAACTAATCGCAACTATGTGCGAATAATAGGACCGATGGCAGTTTTCGCGAAGCGCTGTAGCAGTGGGGCTATGGTGTAGCAATGGTGCCTTAAAGTGTAGTTGAATGTTGCTGCTTTTCAGGATAGGTTAGTGGTGTTCAGGATAGTTTGACAGTGTGAATTCGCGTCAGCGAAAAAAATCAATAGCTTACGGTGCGCACGCTTAGTGAAAGCTATAACTACGATGGTGCTAAGCAGAAGCCAGTGAAACAAAGAAAATAGAGAAAGTAAAAGAATATTGAGAAAGTAAAAGAATATAGAGAAAAAATAGTGAAGGACTAGTTGGTAATTCACAGTCAATTGCCAACGCAGTACAGCGGAGGCTCAGACGGATATGCCGAACAATGTATCTCAACCCGATAAATTATCGGCCGGCAGTGCGTCTCCAGATTCCAGTTTTCCAGATCCCGGTTTTCCAGATCTCAGTATTGAAGGGCCTTCATCTGCGCGCGTCAAGGCGTCACGAGATCGATGTGAATCTCTCTATGATCTCGACCCGCACTCTCGTTTGCTATATAACCGCTATAGCCAGTCCGAGTTGGTTCCTCGTTTAGAGAAAGTAGAGGAACCATTAGCACGCGCACAACCATTAATCACTAATATCCGAACGGTTGTTAAAAACGCCGACTACTGTATGTTAATTGCTGATGATGAGTGTGCGGCAATTGCTGAGTACCACGACACAGACCTTGCCAGATATTTGAAAAAACAGGGCATCGCCGCCGGAACTCTTTGGGATGAAGAGTGTGTTGGGACTAATGGCATAGGTACATCAACAGCCGATACGGCACCCGTCACTGTCAATGGCGAACAACATTATCACAGCAAATTTTATCAGTTTATTTGCAGCGCTGCTCCGTTGATCGATCAGTTTGGACGAAGGTACGGCGCATTAAACGTTACCGGGCCAGCGACCAAAAGTGCGACCGAAGTTGTCAAGCTTAGTCAATTTGTACGCCGAGCCGTTGCTAATTTGCACTCTCATGTATTTCGTGACTATTTTCAGGATCACCGGCTTGTGGTCATAGCTGACGATCGCTTCAATAGTTCTGAAAGTATGTCAAAAGTTTTTGCTATTGACGATGCGGCCAATATTGTAGGTGTTACTAATGACTTGCTGGCCAGCCTTGAGGTTGATAGCAGAGAAGATCTGATCGGGACACCTTTAAGTAATCATATTGGGCTGGATGTCGATAAGTTAATTTCATCCGACGAGAGGTTGCATGAGTTGGAGCAAGGAAAGCTTGATGGTCGCTATGCACTCAGTGTCCCTCCAACAAAACCAAAGAGCCGAAGATCGGCGCCAAAAGTATCAAATTATTCTAAAGACCAAGCAGCTGTAAAATGTT
>JAHQVR010000101.1 GCA_019634245.1 Gammaproteobacteria bacterium | reverse complement strand
GGCTTTATCGTCGGCTCGCATGATCATCCTGGGCACGGGCTTAGTCAGGGAAAACGTGGCGTTATAAATCCTCCGGGTGCGTTGGTGACCCAAGCGGCGGTACAAATACATGAATTTGCCTTGGAAACCGGCCGCACACCCGTGGTGTTTGGACATAGTCTGGGCGGTGTAGTAGCAACAGAGTTGGTCATCACTCACCGGATGTCGGTAGCGGGTTTGGTATTGTCTGCACCTGCGTTTGCACCGTATATCAGTTGGGGAAATCGAGTTAAACTTAAGCTGTTGACTCACTTGGCCCCACAGTTCGCGCAAGAGTTACCCTATGACGCTAGCCGACTCACTCACGACAAAGAGGAACAAGCCAAGGCTGAGCAGGACCCGTTAAACCATGGGTTTAAATCGGCTAGTTTGGTGTCCTGGCTGGTAGAGTCGGGTCAACGATCCATAGAAGATGCTCAACAATTAGACGTGAAAACTCTGCTGTTAATCGCTGGAGATGATCCTGTAGTCGATTCCGGTCAGACGGAGCGTTTTGGACAACAGGTGCGATCTGAGCTTTTAACCACATGTCGTTACCAAGACTACCGGCACGAAATACTCAACGAGACGCCGGAGCGCCGGTCTCGGGTCGTTGCTGACATTGTCCAGTGGATGCAAGACTTTACCTGACCTCGTAACCTATACAAGATCGATTAATTGCTTTCCCCAACATCCAATGCTAGTGTTTGCATACGTATGCAAATCACGTCAATCCAAAACCCTCTGCATTGCTAAGTCACTAAATTTACGTGGAATTTGGAAAAACTGGAGCTTTTTTATAATGAATCCGTTCTCGGTCTCTGTATTCCATAGCGATTTGCCGAATCGGCAGCGTGCCTAGCCTAAAACAGAATCTATCTATGGTTCCCAACAATGCAGGCTGTCATACAGGGAGGCAAGCTGAGGATAATGCGCAGTTTACTGCGGTTGCTGCTGCGTGGATATTAGTTCTCATGTTGGATATTGGAGTGTTTTTTCAGCGGCGCGGTGTCTGCGGATTAACTTCCAGGATTGTCAAAGGTTAGCTCTCATGGCCAGTATCAGTCTTAAAAAAGTGAGCAAGCGCTGGGGAAGCTTCGTCGGTGTACATGAATTTGATTTAGACATTGCCGACAAAGAGTTTTTGGTTTTGTTGGGGCCCTCGGGCTGTGGCAAAACGACCACCATGCGGATGATCGCTGGGTTGGAGCAATGTACTTCGGGTGAAATTTGGATAGATGATAGAAAAGTCAATAATCTAGAACCCAAAGATCGAGATATCGCCATGGTGTTTCAAAGCTATGGGCTTTATCCGAACATGACAGTCTGGGAGAACATACGCTTTCCGTTAAAAGTCCGCCGAGTCGACCCGAATACCCATGACGAGCGTGTACAGCGTGCGGTTGATATGGTGGAGCTTAATGACTTCACTCACCGTCGCCCAGCTGAGCTCTCCGGTGGGCAGCGACAACGAGTGGCGTTAGCCAGGGCCATCGTTAGGGAGCCAACCGTTTTTTTAATGGATGAGCCCTTGTCTAACCTTGATGCGAAGCTGCGTGTATCGACGCGCGCCCAAATTAAAAATTTACAGGACACACTCGCCACCACAACGATTTATGTCACTCACGATCAAATAGAAGCAATGACGCTCGCAGACAGAGTTGTAGTGATGAATGAGGGTATTGTTCAGCAGGTTGGCACTCCGGTTGATATATACGATCGCCCACAAAATACCTTTGTGGCTGGGTTTATCGGTTCTCCGGCTATGAATCTTATTGATGGGCGAATCGACAATGGTGAGTTTAAGTCAGCGAATGTTCTCATCAACGGATTTGATAAGAGTTTTTCTGGAAATGTCACTTTGGGGTTTAGAGCAGAGGATGCCTCAATTGCCGATTCCATCGACGGTGTATCTGCACCGGTGTATTCAATGGAATTGTTAGGTGAGGCCACCATGGTCACCATGCGTCTTGGAGATTCTTTAGTATCAGTGAAGGCCGAAAAAACCTACAGAGCTTCGATAGGTGATCAGGTGAGCGTGCACGTACCTGCGTCAATATGCCATCTTTTTGATAGTGAATCAGGTGATCGGTGTACGTAGCGAACTGCACTAACTATGAGAAACCTTGCTGTTGGTAGAGATTGTGGTTAAGCAACAATCTGTTTAAATGAGAATCGGTAGTTACCTATTCTTGGCATGCCAGTTCAGTGTGACTGTATTTAGATTAATTTGAGGTCGAAAGCGTGATCGAGTATTTAAAAAAAGGGCTTGCCGAAGAACAAAGAGCTGCTGAGAGAGACAACGTAAAGCAGATTGTTGCCAAATCTCTACAGGACATTGAGCAAGGTGGCGATTCAGCAGTGAGATCGATGTCTGAAAAATTCGATAACTATGCACCAACTAGTTTTCGACTCTCCCACCAAGAAATTGATGAGTTAATGTCCAGACTTTCTGATCAGGAAATGGCGGATGTTAAGTTTGCGCAAGAGCAAGTCAAAAATTTTGCTCAGGCGCAACGAGATTCTATGTTGGATATCGAGATTGAAACACTTCCGGGCGTAATTCTAGGCCACAAGAACATTCCAGTTCAATCAGTGGGGTGTTATGTGCCAGGGGGTAAGTTTCCGATGGTTGCCTCGGCCCATATGTCAGTGGTCACGGCGTCAGTGGCAGGAGTACCGAGAATTGTTGCCATGACGCCACCTTTCAATGGTGAGCCAAATCCTGCCGTAATTACTGCGATGCATTTAGGTGGGGCTCACGAGATATACGTACTCGGAGGTATCCAAGCGGTTGGGGCGATGGCAATAGGTACCGAATCCATACAGCCAGTGCACATGCTGGTTGGTCCTGGTAATGCGTTTGTGGCAGAGGCCAAGCGGCAGTTGTACGGTCGCGTGGGTATTGATTTGTTTGCTGGCCCAACCGAAACGCTGGTTATTGCGGATAACACAGTGGATGCTGAGCTCTGTGCCACCGATTTACTGGGGCAGGCTGAGCATGGCTACAATTCGCCAGCAGTTCTAGTGACAAATTCCAAAGCGCTCGCTGAAGACACACTCAAAGAGATCGATCGTTTGCTGGAGATTCTCCCCACCGCCGCTACCGCGGGGGTGAGCTGGCGAGACTACGGTGAAGTGATCGTCTGTGATAGCTATGAGGAAATGTTGGATGTCGCTAACGATATAGCCTCAGAGCACGTTCAGGTAATGACCGATCGAGATGATTGGTTCCTGGAACATATGCATTCCTATGGCGCTCTATTTTTAGGAGCTCGTACCAATGTGGCCAATGGCGACAAAGTCATCGGCACCAATCACACACTGCCCACGGAAAAGGCTGGTCGATATACCGGCGGGCTTTGGGTGGGTAAGTTTCTAAAAACCCATTCATACCAAAAGGTTCTCACTGATGAGGCGGCCACTCATATCGGAGAAGTTGGTTCTCGTTTATGCATGTTGGAAGGGTTCGTTGGTCACGCCGAACAGTGTAATGTGCGAGTGAGGCGCTATGGAGGTAGAAATATTCCTTATGGCGAGGCTGCTGCCCCTCAGGAAGGTTAATCACTGAAATGGAGAATCGTCTGTGAATTTACCGAGCACTCCTTCGTTTAGTTTAGTGGGCAAACGGGCTTTGGTGGTTGGAGCGTCTTCAGGCATCGGTTTAGGGGCAGCGGTTGCCGTTGCCGAAGCTGGCGCTGAGGTCGTTTTGTCGTCCCGAACTGAAAAAGCGTTGAATGATGCCGTCACAGCGATGCTCGACGTAAACCTAAAAGCAAGCGCACTGCCCATGGACATCAGTGATGTGCGAGCGACACAAGCCTTAATAGAGGGGCAAACGCCGTTCGACATCCTGGTGAATAGTGCCGGTGTTGCGCGTCACAGTCCAGCTGTTGAAACAAAAGAAGAAGATTTTGATGCCGTTGCTGATCTAAACATCAAAGCGGCGTATTTTCTTACTCAAGCGGTTGCGAAGCAATTGCTATTGGCAAAACGTCCCGGTTCGTTAATCAATATCTCCTCACAGATGGCACATGTGGGTGGCATCGATCGGGGCGTATACTGCGCCACCAAACATGCTGTGGAGGGTTTTACTAAATCCATGGCAATTGAGTTAGGTCCGCACAATATTCGTGTTAACACAATCTGTCCCACATTTATTCGCACCCCATTAACGGAAGTGACGTTTAGCGATCCTGAACGTGTTGCTTGGATTGAAAAAAAAATCAAGCTTGGCCGTGTCGGTGAGGTGGAAGACATCATGGGAGCGGTTCAGTTTTTAGCATCCGATGCCTCGGCACTGGTCACTGGTACGTCGTTGTTAATCGATGGCGGCTGGACTGCCGGATAATGGCAAGAGACGTTGTCACTTCTCAGCAAGTAGCTCAGTTGGCTGGCGTCAGTCAATCTGCTGTGAGCCGGGTATTTTCCCCCGGAGGTAGCGCATCACCAGCAATGACTCACAAGGTATTAAAGGTCGCAGAAGAGCTGGGCTACAGGCCCAATGTATTAGCCCGGTCTTTGATTACTGGAAAGTCAAAAATTATAGGATTGGTCGTCGCTTATCTGGAGAACCAGTTTTATCCTGAAGCACTAGAAAAGTTGTCTTTGGCATTACAAGCAGAAGGCTATCACGTGTTGGTGTTTATGGCCCGAATGACCAATGAGAATGCCGATCAGCTGTTACAAGAAATGCTCGATTATCAAGTGGACGGCATCGTTATGGCGTCAGTGTCCATGTCAGCAGATCTGGCTAGACGCTGTCATGACGCAGGCGTACCGGTGGTGCTGTTTAACCGGCGACAAGATGATAGCTCGTTGTCTGCTGTGACCTCGGACAACATTGATGGCGGAAAAACAGTAGCCCGGTTTCTGATCGCTGGTGGTCACAAAAAAATTGCTCACATTGCTGGTTGGGAAGGAGCATCCACACAACGAGACAGGGAACTGGGCTTCATGAGTGAGCTTAAAGCACATGGCGTAGCTTTATTTGATCGGACCGTTGGGGACTACCATTTTGAATCAGCGCAGCAAGCTGCTCGTCAAATGTTTAGCAAACCCAACAAGCCTGATGCTGTTTTTGTTGGTAACGATCATATGGCATTAGCGGTGATGGAGTGTGTGCGGTCTGAATATGGTTTGCGTGTGCCCGGTGATGTGTCGATCGTTGGTTATGACGATGTTGATCTTGCCAGTTGGCCAAGTTTTTCTTTAACGACTGTTCGCCAGCCTTCGGATCAAATGGTGGCGAAAACGGTTCAGATCATAATGAATTACATACATAGTGGTAAAACTAGCGCTGAACGGGTAGAGATTAAAGGTCCATTAGTCGTTCGAGAATCGGCGCGTGTGCCCGCTGACTGGAGTGAAGATTGAGAAATTTTGACAATCGCTGGAAAGATTTTCCCGATTACATCATTGGTATCACAAAAGAAATTTGGGAAGACCGAGGAATTGGGACGCTTAACCATTACTACTCCGAGGACATACCGGTTCGAAGTCCGATGGGAGTGGTTCAAGGAAATCAGGCCGTAATAGCGGCAACCATGGCAACGGTCCATGAGTTTCCAGACAGGGAGCTCTTTGGTGAAGACGTCATATGGTCGGGTTCGCCCGAAACTCAGTTGCTTTCATCACATCGAATAATCACAACCGGTACGCACAGTCGAGACGGTGCTTTTGGAAAAGCGACCGGCAGGAAATTCAAAATTCGGGTTATTGCGGACTGTGCAGCCAAGGACAATACTATATTCGATGAATGGTTGATACGAGATTACGGCGGGATTGTTCGTCAACTAGGCATGAAACCAAAAACCTATGCTCGCAAGCTGATCGCTACCGAAGGTGGTGCAGAGCAGTGTTTGAAGCCTTTTACGCCAAACACGGATATTAAGGGCGATTACGTTGGCACAGGGAACGATAATCCTTGGGGCAAAAAATACGCAGACGTTCTCACGAGTTTAATGGATAAAGAATTTTCTCTGATTACCAAAGAGTACGATCGGGCAGTATTGACCGAGTATGCCGGTGCTGTGTCCGGAATTTCGCACCCATCGGTCTCTGAGTTTTGGATCGGTCTGCGCTCGGCGTTTCCTGATGCATCTTTCAAGATTCACCATCAAATCGGTATGGATGCTGATATGTTGCCACCTAAGGCTGCAATTCGGTGGTCGTTGGATGGCGTGCACAGCGGCTACGGAGCCTTTGGAAAACCAACTATGGCCAACGTACATATCATGGGTTTGAGTCATGCGGAGTTTGGGCCCTTCGGTGACGATGGAGTGTCAATAAGACGCGAATGTGCTCTATACGATGAAGTCGCTATTTGGAAACAAATACTTATGCAAACAGATAAAGGGCAAAGGGGGTAGTCATGTCAAAAATTCTCACTACGCATGTAGGTTCATTGCCTCGGTCTCAGGCGGTCGTTGATTTTATTTTTGCGCGGGAACATCAGAAATCGTTTGATCAAGCGAAATTTGATCAGTGCATGAGTCAAGCTTGTGCGGCTACCGTCAAACGGCAAGTGGAAGCTGGTGTTGATATAGTCTCAGATGGTGAAACCTCCAAAATCTCTTACGCCACCTATGTTAAAGACCGCTATACCGGATTCTCAGGAGATAGCGAGCGTAATGCCCCGGGAGATCTGAAAAGATTCCCTGGTTTTTTAAAACGCTTGGCCGATGATGGTGGAACACCGCAATACTCAAGACCTAAATGTACCGGTGACGTAAAACCCAGAGGTCAGGATGAACTGAACAAAGACATCAATAATCTAAAAAGTGCGATGGAGCAGCACGGGGCTAAACGCGGTTTTATGAATGCGGCGTCACCCGGTGTCATTTCATTGTTTTTACAAAATGACTACTACGCTAACAGAGAGGCCTATCTGGAGGCACTGGCTTCCGCGATGCGAGAAGAGTACGAAACGATTGTAGCGTCTGGGCTAGATTTACAGTTGGATTGTCCGGATCTGGCCTTATCTAGACACATGCTTTTTGAAGAATTGACTGACGAAGAGTTTATTGGTGTTGCGAATATGCACATCGAAGCGCTAAATCATGCTTTGGAGAATATACCCCAGGATAAGGTACGGCTACATATTTGTTGGGGTAATTACGAGGGACCGCATGTGTGCGACATTGAGATGGACAAAGTGTTTACTACATTGATGAGCGCAAAGGCCCGCTACGTGCTGTTCGAAACTTCCAACCCTCGACACGCTCATGAGTGGACTGTGTTTCGCGACCGAGCCGCTGAGATACCAGAGGATAAAGTATTAGTGCCTGGCGTTTTGGATACCACGACTAATTTCGTGGAGCATCCTGAGCTTATCGCTGAGCGTCTTCGAAAATTTATTAACATTGTAGGAGCGGAAAGAGTCATTGCCGGTTCGGATTGCGGATTCGGAACTTTTGCTGGATTTGGAACTGTTGATCCAGACATCGCCTACGCAAAGCTAAAATCTATGTCCGACGGCGTTGCACTGCTCTGAAAACCCGATAACCACTAAACGGTCATGTAGTTTCAGATGAAAATCTTGTAGCTCGCGGACACACGATCGCTTGATAAAACGCTAACACTGTTAATTGCCTTAGTGCTGCTCTTTTGACGAGCATGTGGACTATTTATCGCCTCAGTTTTGATCGAGAACGCCTAGGTTATGTCATATGCGCTCTTTGCGCTCCATTTGGGTTTGACTTACGGAGGAATAACCGGTATCAATGACGGGGAATTACTCAATAAATCCTCAACCTTGGAGGCTGCTGTCCTATGAAAAATAGAATTAGAAAAGCGATATTAACTTCTGCTGCGCCATTACTTGCGTTAACGGTGATGTCTTCACCAGTATCGGCAGCGAATGGTGATACGTTGAAAGCGGTGCAAGATCGTGGGAGTTTGTTGTGCTCTGGTCACAACGGTAGCTTCCCGCCATTTGTACAAGTTACTGACGATAATAAATGGAGTGGGTATGACATTGATTATTGTCGGGCACTGAGTGTGGCCCTATTTGGCAGCGATGAGGCATTGAAAGTCGTGCCGATTAGCTGGGCGCAACGGTTTCCCTCGCTACAATCTGGTGATGTTGATGTCATCATAAAAGCCACCGGATGGACCATGGGGCGTGATACCGAGTTAGGTATCCAGTTTTCAGTTCCATACTTTGTTGGTGCCACTAACGTCATGATGCCTAAAGAGCTCGGCAGTACGGCGCCAGAAACTTTGGAAGGAGGTTCTCTGTGTGCCAATGCTGGAACTTCAACTGAGCGCTTGGCTGCTAACTTTTTCAAAAGCCGCGGCATTGAAATAGAGATGATCACGTTTGAGAAAAGTGAGGAAACTCGTGAAGCCTATTTTGCTGGTCGTTGTGACAGCTTAGTGGGTTGGGGGCCGAACCTTGCGGTAACTCGCCAAAGTGCTGAGAATCCGGATGACCACGTGATGATGGATGTAGCGCTTGCGTTAGAGCCTGAGTCCGCGGCTATGCGCCAGGGTGATGACAATTGGGTTGACATTGTTAACTGGATGTTTGCCGCTACCTGGATTGCAGAAGCAAACGGTATTAGTTCAGCGAATGTCGATGAGCACAAAGCCAACCCTGCCGATAGCACGGTTGAGAAGCTGTTGGGTGTCAGCCCCGGCATTGGCGACCGCTTAGGCCTACCGGATGATTGGGCATACAACGTCATCAAACAGGTGGGTAACTCTGCTGAGATTTTCTCCCGAAATATTGGTGACGAGTCTGTATACAAGCTGGACCGTGGGCTCAATGCTCTATGGAGTGACGGTGGTGTAATCGTTCCGATGATCCTCGATTGATCGTCGGTTCCGGCTACAACGTTGTCGCGATCATCTAATCGCGATTACTCTTCCAAGGCTTGCGTGCTGGTCGCAATGATCGATCAGCACGCAAGCACTCTTTCTCCGCTACCAAGTTTGAATGGGTACACTTCTCCGAAACCGTAAGTTCCGCGAAGCTGTTTATCAAGCGTTCGTTTTATCTGCCGTCGTAGCCCTGCTCGTCGTTATGGTGATGAACGCTCGGGCCTCCTTGCAAGCCCAGAGCTTGACGACAGGATTCGGCTTTTTGTCTCGGTCCACGGGCTGGGATTTTTCCTTTTCCGTGCTGCCGTATTCGATTAGCGATGCATATAGTAAAACCATGCTTATCGGCATATTGAATACTCTACTACTGGGTTTTCTAGGAATTTTTTTCGCCACAATTATCGGGATTATCATTGGGTTGATTCGTACATCCAAAAACTATTTATTCTCAATGCTCGGCACGGTCTACGTGGAAATATTTCGTAATGTACCGTTGATACTTCAGGCGGTTTTTTGGTATTCCATAGTGGCTCACTTGCCAAAACCACGGCAAGCTATATCGGTGGGAGATGCTCTGTTCCTAACAGGTAGAGGCGTGTACTTTCCGGTCCTCAACATCAGCATGTGGTCTGTGGCGCTTATGCTGGTAATTGTTGTGATATGGATAATTGGCTTAGCTTATTTGCGCAAATCCATGGATGCCTCCAGCGGCTATCACTCCATCAAACGCTGGGCATGGTTGCTGTTACCGATTGTGCTGTTCTTTATAGGGTATTTGGCTCGCACTCCTGATACACCTTTGTTGAATTTGCCTGCTCTCAAGGGGCTGAATTTCAAAGGGGGGATGCGAATGCCTCCTGAATTGTCTGCACTCGTCATTGCGATAGCGCTCTACGGCGGCGCTTATATTGGAGAAGTAGTGCGGGCGGGCTTGATGTCAGTACCCAGAGGGCAGATTGAAGCGGGGTTTGTCAATGGACTAAAGAATTTTCATATCTTTTCTCGAATTCGCCTTCCATTGGCCGTCCGAGCGGTACTGCCATCGTTGACCAACCAATATGTGCAATTGATGAAAGCCACCACTATCGGTTTGGTTGTCGGCTTTTCCGACTTTTTCATGATCATCTCGACATCGATCAATCAAAGTGGACAAACACTAGAGCTGTTAGCCATTTTGATGGGCGGATTCCTATTGATAAATCTCAGTATTGCCTATGTGATGAATACCATTAACCAGAAAATCGCTATCAAAGGATATGAGGTGAAAAGCTGATCTCATGTCGATAGCCACGACACATCCGTCCCCACCGCCATTACCGTCGTTTGGTGCCAGAGTTCAGAAGAATCTGTTCGGCAGCCCATTGGATGCTTTGGTGACCGTTCTGTGTGGGGCATTTTTTCTGTACTTAATTTACAGCATCATAGATTGGGCGTTTTTATCCAGTATTTGGACGACCGAGGATGAACCGTTGTGCCGTGACACAGATGGGGCCTGCTGGTCTGTTATCGATGCACGTCATCGCATCATCTTTTTTGGACTCTTTCCGTTTGAGGAGCATTGGCGTTCTGCGCTGGCCTGTGTGGTAATGGTCGTTACGATTGTGGCTTCTTGCTTTTCCTGGTTTTGGAGTGCGATGCGGTTGAGCACTCTATGGATCCTTGGGTTTGGCACCTTCTATATATTGATGCACGGCGGAGTGTTTGGTCTGAGTGTCATCACGCCGGAACGTTGGGGTGGGTTGGCTTTGACGATCTTTATTTTTGCGGCCGTATCGTTAATTGGTATGCCGCTTTCGATTGTGTTGGCATTGGGGCGGCGATCCAAGTTGCCGGTAATCGCTAAGTTGGTTGGATTGTTTATAGATTTCTTCCGATCCTTGCCCTTGCTCACGATATTGTTTACTGCTGCAGTGATAACACCATTTGTACTACCGGGATGGCTGCAAGGCGATAAGTTGTATCGAGTGATCGCTGGTTTCGCCATCTTCTTTGCTTGTTATCAGGCTGAAAACATCCGAGCTGGTTTGCAGGCCATACCCAGTGGTCAGGATGAAGCAGGTCTGACTTTGGGACTGAGCTATTGGCAACGAGTGACCAGAATCCAGCTGCCACAAGCGTTTCGCAATTCGCTACCTTCCATCGTCAATCAGTTTGTTATTACGTTCAAAGAAACATCGATTGTCACCATCGTTGGTTTCTTTGAAATATTAGCCTCCGGTGCTGCGGCCTATGGAACCGGTAAGTGGACAGTCCACTACATAGAGGTGTATGTGTTCATTGGCATGATTTACTTTATCTTTGTGTTCTCTCTGTCACGATACGGAGCCTATCTAGAAAGGAAGCTGAGAGTTGGCAATGTATGAATGTAAGGCCAATGTGAAGTAACTCCAATGGAAAGAATGGCGATTAATTACAGAGAATATCTAAATATGACACTGAGACTATTCCATGTCTAATCTAATCGGTACACAAATTCCAGCGGTCACGATGGAAGGTGTGAACAAGTGGTTCGATCGTTTTCATGTACTTAAGGATATAAATCTGTCCGTTTCAGACGGAGAGAAAGTAGTTATATGTGGTCCATCGGGTTCCGGTAAATCAACCTTGATTCGATGCATTTGTAAATTGGAAGACCATCAGCGAGGCACGATTAATGTGCTCGGTACCGAATTGAACGACGATGTGTCCAACATTGATGAGATTCGGCGAGAGGTGGGAATGGTGTTCCAACAATTCAATCTCTTTCCACATATGACAGTGATGGAGAACTGTACGTTGGCGCAAACGTTGGTGCGTAAAAAATCCCGTAAGGAAGCAGAGCGCATTGCGTTGGAGTTTCTCGAAAAAGTGCGTATCCCAGAGCAAGCTCAAAAATACCCCGGCGAGCTTTCTGGGGGTCAGCAGCAGCGAGTGGCAATTGCGCGATCATTGTGTATGAACCCTGAGATCATGCTGTTTGATGAACCGACATCGGCACTTGACCCTGAGATGATTTCAGAAGTACTCGACGTTATGGTGTCATTGGCTGAAGAAGGCATGACGATGATTTGCGTCACGCATGAGATGGGTTTTGCCCGGCGTGTGGCTGATCGAGTGATATTTATGGATGAAGGAGAAATCGTTGAGGAGAATGATCCAATTAACTTCTTCGATTCACCCCAGAATGAACGTACTCAATTATTTTTAAGTCAAATATTGCAGCACTAGTATTCTGGTATTGGATTAGTGGTAAAAGACAGTACTCGATCTGTCAGAAAGTGACTGTTCACATGTGAATTCGAGCAGCTGAAAAGTACTGAATGCTAACGGTCACGCGTAGTGATTTTCAGGGGAATGGTAGGCTGCTACATTCTTACAAGCGGT
>JAHQVR010000100.1 GCA_019634245.1 Gammaproteobacteria bacterium | reverse complement strand
CATATTTATCGTTAAAGTCGACGAGATAGTCAGTGGTTTCGGCAATCGCCGGGTACACGTCAACCGCCACCTCGTTAACAGCTCGACGTCGCTCTTTGCCTTCTATGATGCGCTGATAGACTTCAAAATGCCCCATTGCCGTGTAGTCAACCATCACTTGACAGAAGGAGCGCAATTCTTCGGCCTGCACATTGTGCTTTTCCAAATCACGTCGATCAAACGAACTGACACCAGCAAGTTGACAGTAAGCCACTACCATCTCTTGACGCAATTTCACCAGTGAAGAAATGGTGTTGTGCAAGCGTTCGCGACGCTCAACCCCAGTTGAATTTATATCTTGGGCTTCGGAAGCGGCCATCAAATTCTCCAGAAAAAAGCAAGTCAGTTATTGAGATCAATCGGCGGGCCTTGGAAACTCATGCAAGGTCACTGCCAAACGCGGCTTATTTTAAACACAAGAAAGCTCAGTAATCTACAACAATTTTCGAAATCTTTTTATTTAAAAGATTCTACAAGCAAATGAAAAATAACAGTTTAATTTCTTGACTTTCCAGTGTTCTAAACTACCGGTCGAAACTGATCAAATGATGAACTAACTCAACAACCGGGACTTCTTGTTCCGATTGACAACGCCCTGCCATGCCAATGCCACAGGTGTGCACTGAAGCTGGATCGCCGCTGATCAGCGGATGCCACGATTGCAACTGCCTACCTTCATGAAGGGTTTTGTAGGCACAAGAATCTGGCAACCAGGCCAGCTTTTCCGCATCCAGCGGCCGAACTTCTATGCAATCACTCACATACTTATGACGAGAGGCATAGTGAGAGCACTGACAGGCATCGGTATCCAAAAGCTTGCAGGCCACATCGGTGTAGTGCACTTCTCCGGAATCTTCGTCCTCTAACTTCTGTAAGCAGCAGCGTCCGCAACGGTCACACAACGATTCCCACTCTTCATCATCGAGCTCATCGAGGGATTTTAACTCCCAAAATGGGGCGCTATCAGGCACAACAGATCCGAAGAGATTGATCGTAGAGAAATATCACAAGGTTTCGCCGTGATAGTCAATGACACGCTGCACCTCATTGCGAGACCCCATAATGACTGGAACTCGTTGGTGTAAACCATCAGGCTGAACCTCCAGAATCCGCTGCTGCCCCGTGTGGGCAAGCCCACCGGCTTGCTCTATCAGAAAACCCATGGGATTGGCTTCATACAGCAATCTCAATTTACCTGTCTTGCCTTCGGCTTCCATCCTGGCATCAGAGGGGTAGAGAAAAATGCCACCACGACACAGGATGCGATGGATATCTCCAACCATAGAACCGGCCCAGCGCATATTAAATGCTTTTTGCCTAACACCGGATTTACCCGCTATACACTCATCGATATACTGCGTTATCGGTGTATGCCAGTGGGCGCTGTAAGCTGCGTTGATCGCAAACTCATTGGTATCCACAGGCACCTGCATGTTCGGATGAGACAAGATAAATTCCCCGATGGCGTTATCTAGGGTAAATCCAGTGACGCCACTTCCCAAGGTTATTACCAACATAGTCGCAGAGCTGTATAAACAATATCCGGCGCACACTTGTTCAGACCCCGATTGCAAAAAACTCTGATCGGTGGGTGCGTTGTTACCGATATTTTTGGTAATCGAAAAAATAGTGCCGGTTGCCCCATTAACATCAATGTTGGATGATCCATCCAGAGGATCAAAGGTCAGCAAGTAATTGCCGCGAGGATAACTGCTGGGAATGGGATAGTGATTGTCCATCTCTTCTGAAGCCATACCCGCAAGACGACCTGAGGTTTGTGTACAACCAATAAAAACATCATTAGCAATCTGGTCGAGTTTCTTTTGCTCTTCTCCTTGAATGTTTGTGGCGTCGGCAGAGCCGAGCACACCGGCCAACTCTCCTCGGCGCACTAGATCGGAAGTCTGCTTGCAGGCTATTGCCAGATCGGCCAACAGCCCCTGAAGCTCAGCGGTGATGTCCGTTTTTTCGCGTCCCTGCTGAACCAGATACTGTGCTAAAGAGATTGCTGTTTGCATGCCTAAACCCCCGAAAAGGATTGCCGCCGTCGACTACACCGGCACTGACTGAAATCATTTCCTATTAATGATAGCTGGCACGTGCCGTGCCAGAGCTCTTTCGGGGAAAAGGATTTGCAACAGTTTTTCCTCGAACACCTTTGCGATCGTGGTATGTTGACTAATTTGGGCCGTACAACACAAAGCCTATCGGGTGGAAACGGTTATCCCAACCCACTCAGTCAGTAGCCAGGAGAACGAGCAGTGTCAGGCGCACAACAACTCTTCGAACGAGCAGCCAAGGTTATTCCTGGCGGGGTCAATTCACCAGTACGAGCCTTTGGCAGCGTAGGTGGTACACCTCGCTTTATTGCCAAGGCACAAGGCGCTTATATTTACGATTCGGAAGATCAGCAATACATCGACTATGTAGGCTCCTGGGGCCCCATGGTGTTGGGCCATGCTCATCCTGATGTCATCAAAGCGGTCACAAATGCGGCCACCCACGGCTTGAGTTTCGGCGCGCCAACCGAGCTTGAAACCCGTATGGCGGAGCTGATCTGTGAGGCCGTTCCATCGATCGAGCTGGTGAGAATGACAAGCTCTGGCACCGAAGCCACCATGAGTGCCATTCGACTCGCTCGTGGCTTCACCGGTAGAGATAGCATTGTCAAGTTCGAAGGCTGCTACCACGGACACGCCGATTCGCTGCTGGTTAAAGCTGGCTCTGGTGCACTGACCATGGGTGTGCCCAACTCTCCCGGAGTGCCTGCAGACTTTGCCAAGCACACATTAACGGTGCCGTTCAATGATTCAGAGGCAATCACTCAGCTCTTCGCACAACAGGCCGAGAACATAGCCTGCGTCATCATCGAACCCATTGCTGGAAATATGAACTTCGTTGAACCAACGCCAGAGTTTATTCAGCAATTAAAACAACTCTGTGATAGCGCCGGTAGCGTATTAATCTTTGACGAAGTGATGACTGGATTTCGGGTTGCTCATGGAGGCGCACAGCAACGATATGGCATAAAACCCGATTTAACAACTTTGGGAAAAGTCATCGGCGGTGGGATGCCGGTGGGCGCTTTCGGTGGTCGCAAAGACATCATGAGTCATATCGCACCTCTGGGTCCGGTTTATCAAGCGGGCACGCTCTCAGGGAATCCAATTGCTATGAGTGCTGGCGTGACCACATTGGAGCTACTCTCCGAGCCGGGCTTTTACGATGCTTTGGAAAACAAAACGCAGCAATTGTTAGCGGGGATAGAACAAAAGGCTGAGCAACACAATATCCCGTTCTGCTCCGCCTATGCCGGAGGTATGTTCGGCATGTTTTTTACCGGTGCAGAAAAGGTAAGTTCCTTTAGTGATGTCATGGCATGCAATAAAGATCAATTTAATACATTTTTTCATGCCATGCTTGAACAACACATCTACCTGGCACCTTCCGCGTTTGAGGCGGCATTCATTAGTGCAGCACACTCCGATAAAGATATCGCAGATACCATCGACGCGTGCGATAAAGCCTTCGAAATCGTAGCCAGGCAATAAACAAACGATGGCTGTTGCTGGCTTCAATTTCGCCATGTGGTCAGGTCCGCGGAATATCTCGACTGCGATGATGCGCTCATGGGGTAGTCGAAGCGACACGACGGTCATCGATGAACCTTTTTACGCCTACTACCTAAAAGAAACCGGCATCCAGCATCCCATGAAAGATGCCATTATCGATCGCTATGAAACGAATGTTGATGCTGTGATTAAAATGGTGAGTGAACAGCCAGCCACTGGCATTGGCTACCAAAAACACATAACTACCCACATAACAGAAACAATGCCGCTCGATTGGTTGTCGTCGATGCAGCATGCGTTTCTAATTCGCCACCCAAAACAGGTTTTGAAGTCATACTCAAAAAAACGTGCTGATGTGCGTGCCTCCGACTTGGGCTATGAACAACAACAGGTGGTGTTTGATGCAATTGTGAATATCACCGGACGCCACCCTGTCGTGATTGATAGCGATCGTTTCTTACAAAATCCTAAGGGGCAGCTCAACCTTGTGTGCGACACCTTGGGCATTGACTTTGAACAAGCCATGCTCCGTTGGGATCCTGGTAAACGCACCACCGATGGCCTTTGGGAGGCTCACTGGTACGATGCCGTAAAGCGATCTACTGGATTTCAAAAGGCGACTCCTATGGCAACTGATTTCAATGATCGAGAACAGGACGTCATCAGCCAGTGCCTGCCGTATTACAAACGATTAGTAGATTTAGCCATTTGACCCAATTCCATTCAGAACCTTCTACACCCGGTGGCGAAATCGTAGTCCCATAGCGTAACCTTAACTCCCTAGCGAAACCTTAACTCCCTAGCGAAACCTTAACTCCCTAGCGTAGCCTTAATCCCTAGCGTAGCCTTAATCCCTAGCGTAGCCTTAATCCCTAGCGTAGCCTTAACTGCCTGGCGTGACCTTAGCTGCCTGGCGTAACCACAATTCCCTGGCGATACCTCAAGCCCCTGGAGCAAGCCCCTTCCCAGTTAATGCCTTAATCCATTCGTTAAAAATAAAGTTTCACACCAAAGTTGATCGCAGAAATATCTTCGAACAATCCCTCATCGGATAGGTACTGCATGTAATCTGCGGTAATATCGACACGCTCACTCAATTGAGTTTCCATGCCGAATCCCCAAGAAAAACCGGTGCGTGCATCCGAAATCTCTCTGTCATTAAACGTTTGACTCAATTTAACGCGGGTAAATCCACCCATTCCAAATAAGGCACTTCTCTGCCCTACCGGTATGTAGCCTTTTAAATAAGCTCCCATAAAATTTGAATTAAATTCTTCAAAGGCCGGATTTTCATCATCAGATGTAAAACCAAAATGCCCTTCGACATCAAAAAAATCGCTCACTCGACTGCCTAATCTAAATCGCAGCCCGCTAGGCTCCAGTGAGTTGTTATTATTGTTGGCCACTTCCATACGAGAACCTTCAATGGCAATGTAGGTGTCTGCCTGAGTCACACCGGCAGACCAACTGGTTGCCAGCAGAATCGCTGTCAGAATGCGTTTCATAATGTATCCCGTCACAGGTTATCTATCGTAGATGAACTCTAACCGGGCCAGCCTGAATGCCATCTGAACAAACCCGACCTGTGCATTGGTAGCGGAGGCATTCCGAAGCATTGTCAACGGCAACAGTGGGATGGTGTTGGTGGATTGCGGCCTCCTTGGTAACACCGCTGGCCGGCACGAGGCTAGAAGTTCCGTAGGTACGCCATGAAGTCCTAGTGCGCTAATGTCCGTTCACGGCCCGACCTGCGCGGCCCGACGATACTGTGAAAAAGTCTGAACTTTATGCGCTAGCCGGCGACACTCCCTAACGGAGGGTTAGGTCCGTCAGGGGAGTTACAAAACGTTACGATGCCTACAGGCTCAAGCCGCCTCATCATCTTCAAGCAATTGATAATCGCTTAACGGCGGGCAGGAACAGATGAGATTCTTATCACCATAAACGTTATCAATTCGAGACACAGGCGGCCAATATTTACTGGAAAGATCAATTGGCTCTCCAGCTACAGCAGCGTCAGTACGACTGTAGGGATGACTCCAATCATCGGTAAGCAGCATCTCGGCTGTATGTGGTGCATTGACTAACGGATTATCATCCGCAGGCCACTCACCAGATTGAATCTTCATGGCTTCGGCATGTATGGCTAACATAGCGTCACAAAAACGGTCCAGCTCGTTCAAGGGTTCGCTTTCTGTGGGTTCAACCATCAGAGTTCCTGGCACCGGAAACGACATTGTTGGGGCATGGAAACCATAGTCCATAAGACGCTTAGCAATGTCATCAACCGTAATTCCAGCTTCCTCTTTTAACGCTCTAGTATCGAGTATGCATTCATGAGCCACGCAATTGTTTTTGCCTCGATACAGAATGGGATACACCGAAGAGAGTTTTTTCGCAATGTAGTTGGCGCTTAGAATCGCGACCTCAGTGGCATGGCGTAAACCATCAGAGCCCATCATGCGAATGTACATCCAAGATATCGGAAGAATCATCGCACTACCCCAAGGCGCAGCGCTTACCGCACCCGTGGCATCACCCCAACACTGATGACCTGGTAAAAAGGGCTTTAAATGTTCACCCACACCTATAGGCCCAACACCCGGACCACCCCCACCATGAGGGATGCAAAACGTTTTGTGTAGGTTCAAATGAGACACATCGCCACCAAACTTTCCCGGCGCTGCGGTACCCACCATCGCATTCATGTTCGCACCGTCTATGTACACTTGCCCGCCCACGTCATGCACCTGCTCACACACCTGCCGCACATGGGTTTCAAACACGCCATGCGTCGAGGGATAGGTGATCATGATGCAGGACACTGTGTCACCATACTTGTCCAACTTAGCTTGTAGATCACTCAAATCGACGTTCCCTTGCTCATCGCAATCCACAACCACAACCGACATACCGGCCATTTGAGCACTAGCTGGATTTGTCCCATGTGCCGAGCTAGGTATCAGGCAGATCTTACGTTGATGCTGATGGCGACTTTCATGATAGCGTTTGATGGCGAGCAACCCAGCGTACTCTCCCTGACTACCGGCGTTGGGTTGCAATGACACAGCGTCATACCCAGTGCACGCACACAGCATATTCTCCAGCTGATCAATCAGCTTTTGATAACCGAGAGTTTGACTACTGGGTGCAAAGGGATGAATATCGGCGAACTCCGACCAGGTTATTGGTTCCATTTCAGAAGCAGCATTTAGCTTCATTGTGCACGACCCCAGCGGAATCATTGCTCTATCGAGTGCTATATCCTTGTCCGCCAAGCGACGCAAATAGCGCATCATAGTCGTCTCTGTTTGGTAGTCGTGAAAGCACGGTTGAGATAAATAGCTGGCCTTACGATCTTCAGTGGGTGTCACCAAACCATCTGTGATGAGATCGTTGACCGACACAGACTCGCCGGTAATGAAGTTGACGATATTCGCAACATCATCAAGCCCTGTGCTCTCATCGAGTGATACTGCAATCTTCGTTGAGCTCAACACACGTATGTTGTAACCAGCATCTGCAGCTTGCTGCACGGTACTCTCGGAGCTTTCCACTTCCATCGCCAGCGTATCGAACCACGTGGTATTAAGCACGTTCACCCCGTGTTGCCGGGCAGTGTGGGACAAATGGCTTGTCAGAGTACGCACTCGTCGTGCAATGGTCCGTAGGCCCTGTGGTCCGTGATAGCACGCATACAAAGTAGCCATAATGGCCAACAAGGCCTGGGCTGTACAGATGTTAGAGGTGGCTTTTTCCCGTCGTATATGTTGCTCACGAGTTTGTAACGCCAGACGATACGCTGGTTTACCAGCAACAGTGATCGATTCCCCAATAAGCCGCCCGGGTAAGTTTCGCTTGTGTTTGTCAGTCGTGGCCATGAAGGCTGCGTGTGGCCCACCATAGCCCATTGGCACTCCAAAGCGCTGAGCACTGCCTACCACAATATCAGCTCCCCATTCTCCGGGCGGTTCAAGCAGGGTTAGCGCTAATAGATCAGCAGCCACAATCGTCATCGCGCCACAGGCTTTCGCAGCGTTCACAATATTCGATGGCTTTGGTATTTCTCCTGTGGTTCCGGGATACTGCAACAGCACGCCAAACACATTGTCCGCCGACGCTGTGATGACGTCGGGCAACTGCGCAACTGATACCAACTGAACATCAATACCTAATGGCTCTGCTCGAGTTTGCAGAACGGCGATGCTTTGTGGATGTACATCATCAGCCACCAGCAATTTGTGTCTCTTCCCACGTAATGCACGGTGAGCCAATGTCATCGCTTCCGCCGCAGCGGTAGCCTCATCCAACAGCGACGCATTGGCGATGGGCATCGCGGTTAATTCAGTAATCATGGTTTGAAAATTGAATAACACTTCCAGCCTACCCTGAGCAATCTCCGGTTGATACGGGGTATAGGCGGTGTACCAAGCCGGATTTTCCAATACGTTGCGCTTAATAACGCTCGGTGTATAAGTGTGGTAGTAGCCCTGGCCTAGCAGCGATTTCTTCACCTTATTTTCTGCCGCCATCGATCGAAGTTCCGCAAGCGCGGCCGCTTCGTTAACACCTAGTGGCAGATCGAGTGCTGCTTCAGTGTGAATGCTCTGTGGAATGACTTGTTTGACAAAATCATCCAAACTCTTTGCCCCGAGCGCGCTAAGCATGGTGCTGATCGCAACATTGTCGGGCCCAATGTGCCGCTGAATGAAATCACTAGATGCCATGGCGAATCTCAATGGTTACTCTTCTGATTGAATCATTTCTTCATACTCGGCAGCATCCATCAAACTGTCGACCGCGCCGCGATCCTCTGGCTCCATCGAAAAGAGCCAACCGTCTCCATAGGGATCGCTGTTGATCAACTCAGGACTGTCTGCCAGCGCTTCGTTAACCGCAGTTATCGTACCGGTCACCGGCGCGTAGATATCCGATGCAGCCTTAACAGATTCAACAACCGCCACAGCGTCTTCTGCATCACAGGTGGTGTCCGTCTCTGGCACTTCAACAAAAACCAAATCACCCAACTGCTCCTGCGCATGCATCGATATTCCAATCGTTAGGGTTCCATCATCGTTGACTCTCACCCATTCATGCGATGTAGCAAATCTTAAATCACCTGGTGTATCCATTATTTCCTCGTATCAATTTGTTTATCGATTGTGTTTGTGATGCCAGGAACATAAAATTCCTGCACACAAAATGCCTAAGCAAAAGTGGCTTCCCCATTTTTAATAAACGGTACGGGCACTACAGTAGCGGGCAGAGGCTTATCGCGCACGACCACATCGCATCCACCTTTGATTTCTTTTGTGACTCTCGCCATGGCGATCGAACGCTCTAGCGTGGGACTGAAGGTCCCCGAAGTAATAACACCGACCTCTCTACCGACATGTTCCACTACTTGCCCGGCCCGCAAAACGCCTCGACTATCAAGCACTAGGCCGATTTGCCGGTGTGGGGCGCCAAACAGCTTCTGGTCCTCTAGTACCTCACGGCCTATGAACTGTCTATCGGTATCGTTAATATCAACAGCCCAGGCAAGCCCAGCTTCGATCGGCGAATGCTGTAAATCGAGATCGTTGCCATACAAGCATAGGCCGGCTTCTAGACGCAGCGTATCTCTGGCACCCAGTCCAGCAGGCACGATTCCGACCGCAAACAACGATGCCCATAAATCGCTGGCCGCCGATGCCGGCATCACCACTTCCACGCCATCCTCACCGGTGTATCCGGTTCTGGCCACAAACCAATCTCCTAGAGTAATGCAACCAAACCGTTGCAAATCGTCCAAATCACCACGAGCGCCAATATGCTCGCGCAAAGTCTCAGAGCAAAGTTGTACCGCTTCGGGGCCCTGTATCGCCAGCATAGCCAACCCTTCGGGTGTATCCATCTGAACATTAGCCGGCAGGTGTTGCCCAAACCAATCTAGATCCTGTTGCCGAGTCGCAGCATTTACCACGATCCGAAAATCCGTGTCACCGCGACGATAAGCGATTAAATCGTCAATGACGCCACCAGATTCGTTGCACATGCAGCCATAAATGGCCTGACCAACGGAAATTTTGTTCACATCGTTGGTTAACATTTGCCGCAACCATTCGTTGGTTCCAGAGCCTGAAAAATCAACAACCGTCATATGGGAGACATCGAACATCCCGGCCGACTTGCGCACCGCTTTGTGTTCGTCAATCAACGAACCGTAGTGAACTGGCAATTGCCAACCTGCAAAATCCACGATCTTTCCACCCGCAGCTCGATGGGCATCATAAAGGGGTGTTTGCAAACTCATGGCGAAGCTCTTTTTTGATTGTCAGATAAAGCCAAGACATGGTGGTGTCGGGGCCGCATCGCGCAATACTATGGTGCGCGTTGTGCCCCTCTGTCCTGATACCTGAGAGATTGAAGTGCGTGAACACACACTCTTTCCCCTTGGGTGGGTCTATAGACCGCTCTCCAGAGTCGACTGACTTCGATGGTCCTGGGGCCTGAGCGTTTCCGGGCGGTTGCGCCTTCGGCGCCGACAATAAATGTCGGACTCTCCCATCGAGTGTTACGTCGTGCAACAACTATATGTTTGATTGACGAAAAAGTCCAGCCGGTCGCTGCAACATGGCTAAGAGAATACACATAAGCGCAGTAATCAACACCGGCCAATTACCTGTCTTTGCATAGAGCGTCGAGCCCGTGCGCGGTTTTATCTGAACATCGAATACGCCCAATTCATCGTGTGGAATTCGTCCAAGTACCCGTCCTTTGTAATCAATCGCTGACGAAATACCTGTGTTGGTCACTCGCACCAGTGGCCGGGCAAATTCCCTTGCTCGCATGCGCGCCTTTTGCTCATGTTGATGTGGCGCGGCACTACTACCAAACCAGGCATCGTTCGACACATTAATCAGCACAGTAGATTCGGGTAGCAATGCGCGCATCTCTTCGCCATAGACATCTTCATAACAAATAGATACACCCACAGCCTCACCCATCAATTGCAGCGGAATATGGGGACCATCACCCGATGATATATCCGACATTGGGATATCGATAAATGCCGAGATGGGCTCAAGCAAAAAGCGCAACGGCATGAACTCACCGAACGGCACCAGATGACGTTTACGATACAGAGCTCTATCACCTCCGAGCTGGCGAACACTGTTGTACACCTGACCGTCCTGTCGATGAAAGCCTCCAGCCAACACTTCGACACCGCGCGATTCCATTTCGTCCACAAATGGCTGCATCCCCTCATCCACACGATCAAAGTATGTTGGTATGGCGGTCTCGGGCCAGACCACCAAGGTATTGGGTTCCAAATTTTCTAATGTTAGCTGCGTATACAGGTTGATCGAATTTACCAGACGCTCTTGGCTGAATTTCATTTCTTGAGGGATGTTGGCCTGAACCAAACGAACCTGAATTTCCGAACCGACAGGAGCTGAAAAGCTCTGCCGATTCACAATCTGTGCTGACACAGGGATCGCGCATAGCAACACAACCGAGACACACAGACTCAACACACTGCTCGAGTTGGATTTTCGTTGCAACACACCTACCGCTAACGCAGACCACAGCACAACTAAAAACCCGATGCCATAAACGCCAACAGCCGGGGCCAGGCCGCCTAGCAAATCGGTGGTTTGGCTGTATCCAACTAGTATCCAAGGAAACCCTCCAAACAGCTTGCCTCGCAGGAGTTCTAACAAAGCCCAGAGGGCAGCAAATAGCAGTGCATTACTCAACGGTGAGTGGGATTGTTGGAAACGCTGATAAAGCGAGGCTAGAATGGCAGGGAAAAGCGCCAGCGCTAGACAGAATAAAAATGTCAACAGAGCTGCTAGCGGTGCGATCGCCGCGCCAAACAGGTGCAACGAATGGTAGACCCAATTAACTCCTAAGCCGAAGTACCCCACTCCGAACAACCAGCCGAACCAAAACACCTTACCACTTCGTTTCCGAGTTAACACCCAATAGAAAACGGCCACACAAATCGGTGCCAATAAGGAAAGCTCATAGGGTGCAAACGAGAACGTCAACCCTGCACCGGAGAGCAGAGCGAGCAAAGCTAGAACCCAGTTTTTAGATAGAAGTGGCATAGCCAGAGTGCGGCAAACGTGCGTAATTCAGTTAATCTGACACAGTGACCTGCATCGTGTGGATGCGGCGGGAATCGGCTGTGACAATACGAAACTGGCAACCGTCAATCACCACATCTTCCCCACTTTTGGGCATGTGACCGATATGCTGCATTAACAATCCACCAATGGTGTCAAAGTCTTCGTCGCTAAAGTCAGTTCCCAACATATCATTAAAATCTTCAATGGGTGTCAGCGCTTGTACTAAATACCGACCTTCAGCCAATAGTTTGATTAACGTATCTTCTTCGGTGTCGTGTTCATCATCAATCTCACCCACAATTTCTTCGAGCACGTCTTCAATGGTTACCAGCCCAGCGACCCCACCATACTCATCTAACACGATGGCCATATGATTGCGTTTCGCGCGAAACTCTTTCAACAAAACATTCAGGCGTTTGGTTTCAGGTGTAAAAGTGGGTTCACGAATGATGTCTTCGATGGCGAAATTATTATCGTTGTCTCCTGCCGTATAGCGCAGAACGTCTTTGGCGAGCAACACGCCGATGACATCGTCTTTGTCTTCATTGATAACGGGAAACCGAGAGTGACCCGAATCGATAATTACGGGAAGTAATTCAGCTAAAGGATGATCGTGCCTTACCACAACCATTTGGGCTCTGGGAATCATAATGTCGCGCACTCGCATTTCAACCACTTGAAATGCGCCTTCCACCATGTGCAGCGTGTCAGCGTCTAGTATCTGCCGAGTCTCCGCATCTCGCAGTAACTCAAGCAGTTCGTCTTGGTCTTTGGGTTCGCCCCCTATGGCATGTACGATGCGATCCATCAGGGAGCGACTGGTACTCGGACCGTCTGCGTCTTCACTCATTAGTTTGTGGTATTAACCTCACTGGATGTAATGGCGTACGGATTAGCAATTCCTAATCCGGATAATATCTGAATTTCCTTGGACTCCATAGCCTCCGCTTCCATTGAAGTCTCATGATCGTACCCATAAAGGTGCAAAAGCCCATGGATTACCAGATGGCAGTGGTGATCTATTGCGCTTTTTGATTGATTGACCGCTTCCGCTTCTACCACTTCTGGGCATAGCACTATATCGCCCACCGGCCGCAGCGCCTCACCCTCGCCATGGCTCAAAGCAGGCATATCAGAGGGGAAACTGAGCACATTGGTGGGTGAATCCTTACCGCGGAATGCTTTGTTCAATGCCTGCATTCGAGCGACCGAGCAAAATCGGAGTGACACTTCGATGACAACCGAGTCAGCGGTTGCTTCCTCCAACAATGAAAGGGCTTTGTCAATCCACAAGTTCAGTCGATCATCTGTGGGCACACTAAAAGATGCCGACAGGATATCGCTGTCGCGTTCAACTAGGAGGTTTGTCTTCACGCTCTTCCGCATCCGCATAGGCTGCCACAATGCGCTGAACTAACGGATGTCGTACCACGTCTTGCGCAGTGAAATGACAAAAACCAATGCCATCCACACCTCCGAGCACTTTCTGAACATGCTTGAGCCCGGACAATTGATGCTTGGGCAAATCAACCTGCGTAACATCACCAGTGACGATGGCCTTGGAGCCAAAGCCAATGCGCGTTAAAAACATTTTCATCTGCTCAACCGTCGTGTTTTGAGCCTCATCCATAATGACGCACGAATGGTTTAAGGTTCTGCCGCGCATGTACGCCAAGGGAGCGATTTCAATAACATTACGTTCGACGAGTTTGCTGACACGTTCGAAGCCTAAAAACTCATACAAGGCATCATAGATGGGACGTAGATAAGGATCGACTTTTTGCATCATATCCCCAGGCAGAAAACCCAAACGCTCACCCGCCTCCACAGCCGGCCGAACCAACACAAGTCGGCGTACTTGTTCAGACTCAAGCGCCTCAACGGCACAAGCAACTGCAAGAAAGGTTTTACCCGTACCGGCCGGCCCGATACCAAAGGTCAAGTCTCTCGATTTAACGCTAGTGACATACTCAAGCTGACGATTGCCCCGACACTGAATGGTCGCCCTTCGCGTTTTTATAACTGAGGCGCTGTTTTCACGGCCTGATTCGTTTTCTATCGCTTCCAATCCAGAATCCTGTAGATAGAGATGAATTCGCTCGGGAACCAACGATTCATGCTCGGTTACCGCATAGAGATGAGTTAATAGTTTCTCTGCATTTTGAACGGGTTTATCGTCTGGGCCTGAAACCTTGAACTGATCACCCCGATTGCTAATTTCGACGTTTAAGCGTTGCTCAATTTGCTTCAGATGCTCATCGAACTGACCACATAAGTTTGCCAAGCGTTCATTATCAGCAGGTGACAACGTAAATGCGCGTTCAATCATGCAGATTTCGCAGTCGGCTCAAGTAATGTTCCGCGTAAGGAATTGGGAAGTGCTTCAGTGATCGTGACCGTCACAAATTGCCCAATCAGCTCTTTGCTGCCCGCAAAATTAACCACGCGATTGTTTTCTGTACGACCGCTGATTTCGTTAGGATCCTTCTTGGAAGGGCGGTCGACCAATACTCTTTGTGTGGTGCCAACCATGGCACGACTGATCGATGCCGCCTGCGACGTAATCATCGATTGCAGCCTGGCAAGCCGCTCCTTCTTAACGCTGAGCGGTGTTTCATCGAGCAAAGATGCTGCGGGTGTCCCAGGCCGAGCACTGAAAATAAAACTGAAAGACTGATCGAAATGCAATTCTTCGATCAATGACAAGGTATCTTCGAAATCTTTGTCAGACTCTCCAGGAAAGCCCACGATAAAATCAGACGACAGAGTAAGCTCCGGGCGAGCTTTCATAAGTTTTCTTATTTTCGATTTATATTCCAGCACAGTGTGACCGCGCTTCATCGCTGCCAATATGCGATCAGAGCCGCTTTGCACAGGTAAATGCAGAAAACTCACCAGCTCGGGTACGGTTCGGTAGGCTTCGATTAATGAGTCACTAAATTCCACGGGATGGGACGTGGTGAAGCGGATTCGCTCAACACCATCCACTTGTGCTACATAACCAATCAGTTCCGCCAAGTCTGCAACGCCACCATCATGTCTGGGCCCTCGATAAGCATTAACGTTCTGGCCCAGCAAGTGGATCTCTCTGACACCTTGCTCCGACAATGCCAATACTTCAGACAATACATCGTCCAGTGGTCGGGAAATCTCTTCACCTCGGGTATAGGGAACCACACAAAAACTGCAGTATTTACTGCACCCTTCAATAATGGATACAAACGCAGAAGGACCTTCCGCCTTGGGCTCCGGTAGAGCATCAAACTTCTCTATCTCAGGAAAACTGATATCAACAACGGGTTGATTGTGTTTAACAGATTCGTTGACGAGTTCAGGCAGACGATGCAAGGTTTGAGGCCCGAACACCACATCTACATACGGCGCTCGTTGATGAATCGCCTCACCTTCTTGACTCGCGACGCATCCACCGACCCCAATGACAATATCCTTACGGGCCTCTTTTAGCGGTTTCCAACGGCCGAGTTCGGAAAACACCTTCTCTTGCGCTTTCTCTCGAATAGAGCAGGTATTGAGAAGCAAAATGTCAGCATCTGCTGGATCATGGGTGGCTTCAACCGGCTCATGTTCTGATAGCACGTCGAGCATCTTGGCCGAGTCGTACTCGTTCATCTGACAGCCGTGCGTTTTGATAAAAACTTTCTTTGTCATACCACCTAATCCAATCCAGCCCCACAGTCTACCGCATTAGCGCGGGTCGGACCTCGAATGCCCAACAAACTCCCGCTGATCTCAGATTTCTAGCGGCTCCCAAGGCCACCGGGTCGGACCTCGCCATCATGGGAGCTGTACTGGAGTTGGCCATCTGATCGTTATCGGGTCTGACCCGATATAGGAGCCATGAGCTTCTTAATATATTTAATAGATATATTAATTATTTAATTAACATATTAAAACGGACCCATTGTCACAAATCAAGATTATTCTGCGTTATTATGCATATGCGCCGTATTAAATATCTAAACGTTGGCGTAAAGTTTGATCTTTAATAGCCATCAACGGCTACTCATTGTATTAAATAACCAATGCCATCCAAATCCACGTCCATAGCCGAACTCAATGAACGGCGACACCAAGCGGTGCAACTCAGATTGGAAGGGAAAACACTCTCTGTGGTGAGCAGCCAGGTGGGTCTGTCTACACCCACTATTGTTGCAGCTATGAAAGCTTATGAGGCTGGTGGCTGGGACGCTGTCAATGTCAAACCGCGAGGCCGTCCCAAGCGTTCGTCCACTGAAGATAATTCCAAGCAACTCGCAGAATTAAATGAGTCTCTCTGCGCCACCGCTATTCAGGATGAGACGCTTTGGACCACAGCAACCGTCAAGGAATGGTTGAAGTCAGCCCACAATAAAACCGTCAGTGAACAAACTGTGGCTAGCTACTTAATGCAGTGGGACTTAATGCCGTTTAACGCTCATAGAACCCATCGTTACACCCAGCAAGCCAATATTCGTCAGTGGTTAGAGGGTGCACACACGCACTTCTCTACAAAGGCTCGACAACACTCCCTAACCGTTTTATGGATCGGACAACGTGATCGGGGCAATGGCACCCTGCAACTGTACGCGCACTCACTTCGAGGGCGCTGCAGCTGGTCGCTATTCAGAACACCCATAACCTCTGAACAACGTTCCCAGTTTCTGCAATCACTACACCTGAGCTATCCACAAGGTGTAGCCATCGTTCTGCTGCAATCAGCAGTGGAATTACAAGAATCCATGGGCAATGAAATGACCTGCTTGGCCCCTGCCTTTATGGAGCAAGGCATTGGAGATTCAGAACGGAATCTTAAGAGCTCACAGGAAGATGATGCAAATCCGACGCTGCAGGACAGTCCCGTTAAAGGGACCGAACCGAATCAACTACCGCTTTCGGCAGAGTCGAACATAGCCACGCGATTGGCAGCCAACCATTCAACTTATCAACCAATGAACCGGAATCAAGTGGAACCACTTAAAACAATGGAATCTGATTTAACACATCTACAACAACTGGAAGCAGAGAGTATTCATATCATGAGGGAGGTTATCGCTGAAGCGGCAAACCCTGTGATGCTCTACTCCATGGGTAAAGACAGTGCAGTGATGTTGCACTTAGCACGCAAATCGTTTTATCCCGGCAATATTCCCTTCCCTTTGCTGCACATTGATACTGCCTGGAACTTTAAGGAAGTCTATGAGTATCGAGATCACGTCATGGAAGCGTCGGAAGTTGAGCTTCTAACCCACACCAATGAAGAAGGTTCAAGTCAGGGTGTCAATCCGTTTACACACGGATCAGAACTGTATACCGACATTATGAAAACCCAGGCCTTGAGACAAGCTTTGGATAAATACAACTTCGATGTGGCATTCACTGGTGCTAGGCGTGACGAGCAAACCGCTCGAGCAAAAGAGCGTGTGTTTTCAGTGCGCAGCGAGGCTCACCGCTGGGATCCCAAAAATCAGCGCCCTGAACTGTGGTCTCTGTTCAACGGCCGCAAACTAAGTGGCGAATCTCTGCGTGTGTTTCCACTGTCCAGTTGGACTGAATTAGACATCTGGTTGTATATACAACAACAAAATATCCCGATTGTCCCGCTATACCTGGCAGCAGAACGACCGGTTGTTCCGCGCGATGGCACGCTGCTGATGGTGAATGATGAGCGATTCCAACTGAACGAAAATGAAAGCGTTCTAACTCAGCAGATTCGTTATCGAAGCCTAGGCTGTTATCCGCTCACCGGCGCAATCGAATCAAGCGCCAGCACTATCAAAGACATCATTCAAGAAACCTTGTTGAGCACATCCTCAGAACGGCAAGGGCGAATGATTGATCACGATGCACCTGCATCCATGGAAAAGAAAAAACAAGAAGGGTACTTTTAATATGGACTACAACACGTCTACGGCAACAGATCTGAATGAATATCTATCTCAGCATGAGCACAAGTCGCTGCTACGATTCATTGCCTGTGGCAGTGTGGATGATGGAAAAAGTACGCTTATTGGTCGGCTCTTGTTCGAATCTCAAGCGTTGTTTGAAGACCATATGGTAGCCGTCGCAGTTGATTCAAAAAAATGGGGCACCCAAGGCAAAGATATCGATTTCGCGTTAGTCGTAGACGGGTTGGCTGCCGAGCGCGAACAAAGTATCACCATCGACGTGGCCTACCGCTACTTCTCTACTGATCGCAGAAAATTCATTGTGGCAGATGCACCAGGCCACGAACAGTACACCCGAAACATGGTCTCAGGAGCTTCTTCGGCTGACGCAGCCATTGTGGTTTGCGATGCCAGGGAAGGCATTCTGACGCAGACTCGCCGCCACACCTATTGGCTGTCATTACTGGGAATTCGCAATATCGTGTTGGCCGTTAATAAAATGGACCTTATGCAATACAGCGAAGACACCTTCCAATCCATTGTGGACGATTTCGCTAACTTCATCGAGCCTCTCGCTCTGGAGTCATTCACCGCCATACCTACGTCTGCCTTACGCGGCGACAATATCGTCTCTCGAACTGAGCAAATGCCCTGGTATCACGGCCCGACTCTGATGTCTTACCTAGAAACTGTTGATGTTTCAGCTAGTCAAGTGGCGAGCAGCGCCTTTCGACTCCCCGTGCAGTGGGTTAACCGACCGAATCTCGATTTTCGCGGGTACTCCGGCAAAATCATCAGCGGCCAAATTAAACCCGGTGACGCCATTCGGGTTCAACCCTCTGGTAAAACCAGTTCGGTCGATCGCATTGTCACCATGGAAGGAGATCTTGAGAGCGCGGTCGCTGGTCAATCAGTAACGCTGACGTTAAAAGACGATATCGATATCTCTCGCGGTGACGTCATCTCGACAACTGATAACCCGGCAAGCACAGCCGATCAGTTCGAGTGCACCATTGTCTGGATGAACGAAGAAGCGCTCTATCCGGGCCGACCCTACCTGATTAAGATCGGTGCCAAAACGGTTTCTGGCACAGTGACCACCATCAAGCACCAGGTCAACGTTGACAGTTTAGAACACACCGCGGCCAAAGAACTGAATTTGAATGAGATTGGTGTATGCAATATCAACGTCGAACAACCCGTTGCGTTTGATGCCTACAAAGACAATCGAGAGATGGGCAGTTTCATTCTAATCGACCGCACTACCAACAACACGGTTGGGGCGGGAATGCTGCATTTTGCGCTGCGCCGCTCTGACAATGTCCATATGCAAGCAGTCGATGTGGATAAGCAATTGCGCTCAAAGCAAAAATTGCAAAAATCCTGTGTTGTTTGGTTTACAGGGCTATCGGGTGCAGGGAAATCCACCATTGCTAATATCGTTGAGAAAAAACTGGCCCAAGCCGGCCACCATACCTACTTACTTGACGGGGACAATGTTAGGCATGGCTTGAATAAAGATTTAGGGTTCACCGATGTCGATCGGGTCGAGAATATTCGAAGAATTGGAGAAGTCGCTAATCTGATGGTCGATTCAGGACTTATTGTCCTGACCGCCTTTATCTCGCCTTTTCGTTCAGAACGGGCTTTAGCCAGAAGTTTGGTGGACGATGATGAATTTGTTGAAGTGTACGTAGAGACTCCGCTGGCCGTGGCTGAAGAACGGGACCCTAAGGGATTATATAAAAAGGCTCGCAAAGGTGAGTTGCAGAACTTTACCGGTATCGACTCTCCTTACGAAGCACCCGAAACACCAGAGATCCTCGTCGACTCCTCTACAATGACCGCGGAACAATGTGCAGAGCGGGTCATCGCTGATCTTCGCAAACGTGGCTTACTGGACGCCCCAGAGTGACCTTCCGCGATAATTAATGAGTATTTCCTTTAATCGATGCGCCGAGCATCACTGAAGAACACTGACGAAAGAATGCGAAGATTTGTCATAGACACAGACACGGCTTCTGACGATGCCGTGGCGATAATGATGGCAATGGCGCATGCTGATGTGCATGTCGAGGCCATTACTGTTGTGGCAGGTAATGTGTCGATGGAACAAGCCAGCATCAATGCACGCTTTGTTGTTGAACTCATGGGCGCACAGGTTCCCGTCTACCCAGGTTGTACCTCACCGTGGCTAAGAGCATTGGAAATCGCCGATTGGTTTCACGGCGCCGATGGCATGGGGAACCAACACTATCCGCCACCTAATCAACCCGAACAATCCATGCATGCCGTGGAGGCACTACTTCAATTGTTCGAAAAACACCCAAAGGCATTGACATTGGTGACTCTGGGTCCGTTAACCAATATCGCTACGGCACTAAGCATTGAACCTCGACTCGCTCAATGGGTAGAACATTGCTACGTCATGGGGGGTGCTGCCAACATAGAAGGGAACGTCACTCCAGCGGCCGAATACAATATGTGGGTTGACCCCGAGGCCGCCCAAAAGGTCATGCAATCGGGAATGCCAATAACGCTGCTGGGTTGGGAGCTTAGCCGCGGAGATAGTGCGTTGAGCGATGAGGATATCAACAACCTGCGATCATTAAATACACGCCAAGCCACCATCGCGATGGATTGTAATTCACAAGCACTAAAAGCTTCACGCGACATCCAAGGGGAGCCGGGATTGGCCTTAGCCGATCCTTGCGCAATGGCAGTGGCTTTAAATCCTTCTATCGCGATCGAACAATCCCAACACTATGTCGAAGTCAGCTTAGACTCACACTTAACTCGAGGCATGACCGTTGTCGACAAGCTCAATGTCACCGGCAAACCACCCAATGCCACGGTGTGTTATTCCATCGATGCGAAACAATGGAAATCACTATTAATCGATGCACTGAGTTAAGCCCTATATTAATGCTCTGAAGAGGGTGATCGAGTCGAAAAGGTCTGTATAACTTACTGCCGATTCAGTAGACTAGCCTGACCTAACACCATTGATCCTACCCACTGTGACCGAAATACACCCCAAAGGGCCTACACCGCGTCGAAGCTTTATATTCACACCCGGGCTAAAACCGGAGATGTTTCCCAAGGCCTTGGCTTCGGGCACCGATATTGTTTGCGTGGAACTGGAAGACGGGATTGCCCCCAAGGACAAAGATGCTGCTAGGCAATCCGCGCTGGCATTGTTCGAAAAGCCACAGGCCAACGACGGTGTTGAGCGAATAGTGAGAATCAATTGCCTGCGCGATGAGTTTGGCCTGGCAGACGTTCGCGCGGTATTAGCCACGGATACACCACCGCCAGCATTGATGCTACCTAAAGTGAATACACCAGAGGAAGTCAAGTGGCTAGACGATTTACTCTCTGAACGCGGTCATGAAACTCGATTGCATATCATCATAGAAACCGGGTATGGGCTTCAGGCAGCTTTTGAGATTGCACAAAGCAGCGATCGCATTGATGCTCTGTTTTTTGGTGGTGTAGATATGGCTGCAGAGCTTCGTTGTGACAATGCCTGGGAACCTCTCTTGTACGCGCGTTCGAGGGTGGTACACGCCGCCGCAACCGTGGGAATAGACGTAATAGATGTACCGTATCTGGATCTTGAAGACCCAGAGGGTATGGTTACCGAGGCCCAAAAGGCCAAGGCGTTGGGTTTCTCGGGTAAAGGTTCGGTGCACCCGAAACAAATCGCACCGCTGAACGAAGTCTTCACACCCACCTCTACCGAAATAGCAAAAGCAAAAAGAATCACAAAAGAGTTTGAAGAGGCGAATACGGGTTTGGTTGTAATAGATGGCAAGCTGATTGAGAAACCTGTGCTTCGTCATATGTATAGAATATTGTCCATCGCGGATAGAATCGACACTGCCACGTAAATCATTCCATCAGCCTGCCAAGCATGGTCTTATCTCCCCGACTCTAGGGTAGCAATTCAACGTGCTCAATCCATGGGTGATTCTCTAATTCACTGTAGATCGCATGCACTTCCGGCACACTTATGGAGTCATCGTACTCAATAACATACCTACTGTTCGCCACTTGCCGAGTCGTGACCGGGTAGTTCCAATCTTCGACAAACTCTCCAAGCACTTGTTCGGCTTCCTCGCTAGAGACAGAGGCCAAAAAACCCACTGAAATCTGAAGAGTCTCTGCCGATCCTACACCCGAGCTTAAGACGGTGTAGTCGTCGGCAGTCTCCACAGACCACAACTGGACGCCTAGAATAAACACCAAGAGCCCCGTGGCCGCAACGGCCGCCCAACGTAACGGTGCTTCGGCGACCAACTGACGCAATAACCGTTGGTACAAGCTCGGTTGCTTGACAGACTGGATCGAGTCATGGCTCTGTGGATCACTGTCGATCCGTTGCAGCACAGAATTCAACTGGCTCTCTACACTTGTGTTGGCGTAGGCCGCATCCGAATCCATCGATAAGACGGTAGTTTGATGCCCAAGTGTCTCTGCTTCCTGTTGACAAAGCGCACAATTTTCTACATGTTCACGCACGCGACTATGCTCTTCGGTTGTGAGCGTATTATTTACCCACCAAGGCAGTAGTTCGAACACAGCTTCATGTTCCGGGTTGGTGTCTAATGTATTTGACATGAGATTCACTCCTGCAGCGCCTTGCGTAAATGACGTCGTGCATGAAAGGTTCTTGTTTTGACGGTATTCTCTGGACAATCAACAATGCCGGCAATTTCTGAACACGAATGACCCAATGCAATCAGTTCTAGAACAGCACGATGATCGGTACTGAGGGTGGAAAGTGCCAGGAGTAAGCGTTGATTTTCCAACGCAGTATTGGCAAAAGTTTCCGGATTTCCCTCAGGGCTCTCCGAAGTCAGTGTATCGAGTTCTACATCTGACTCACGCTTCGCTACGTGTCGTTGATTTTTCTGCAGACACTTGAGCGCTCTTTTATAGGCAATGCCGAGTATCCAGGTAGATGCTTTGGATTGTTCTTTAAAATTCTTCGCACCAGTCCACACCGCATACAACGTATCACCAGTGACTTCCTCAGCCAATTGATGATCCTGCACCATTCGATGAGCAAATTTATAGATTCTTGGATGAAATCTACGAAATAGTTTCTCAAAGGCAATGCGATCCGATGCTGCGACGGCCCGAATCAAGCACAGTTCTTCATCGATAGGCGTTTTGGTCACAGATTGGATATGACAGGTTAACGGTACGGCAATCATAGCATCGGCTTCTTATCCCGGCGGTCTAATTCGTCTGTTCCCCACCCTTTCGATTCGGTTCAAAAAAAAGAATTATTTTTTTACTTGAACCAAATTCAAAGTTTGGGATACCTACGGACTCCTACATATAAAATTGAGGTAATTCACGATGATTCAGGTATCAATACCCAGTTCTCGATTACGCCGATGGCTGCAGATAGGCCTTATCAGCTCCTCAGTACTCCTGCTCACCGCTTGCAGCAGCGGTTCGGACGACTCAGACGATATTGAAGGAGGAGAACAGGCTTTGCCTGGAAATACAACGACCACAGCCATCGGTGACGTATTCACCTTTGGTGCTGCGAATCGAACACTTTATACCTTTGCAAACGATGTATCCGGGCAGTCCAATTGCAATGACGGTTGTGCCATTGACTGGCCACCCATTGAGGCCCAAAGTGAGGCCACGGTTGGGGAATTCAGCACCATCGTACGAAATGACAGCTCTCTCCAATGGGCCTACAAAGATAGCCCATTGTATTATTACGCCGGAGACGCTGCGGAAGGGGAAGTAAACGGTGAAGGCCTAGGAATGGTTTGGTATGTCGCCCGGCCTAACCCTGTTGAAACCGGCACTACCGATCTAGGTGAGGTACTGGTTGGTAAAGGTAGTATCAGTACAGGTACAGATGATCCATCTCTGCGTTCTGAGTTCAACGGAAGAACGCTCTATACCTTCGCTAACGACACCGCCGATACTTCCAATTGCAACGACGCTTGCGCCACCAATTGGCCACCTCTCTATGCCGACAAAGGTGCCCGATCTTCCAATGGCTACTCTGTCATTACCCGTAGCGATGGGTCTCGACAGTGGTCGTATAACACTCAACCCCTGTATTTTTTCACAGGCGATGCAGCAGCCGGGGATACCACGGGAGAAGGTGTCGGTGGGGTTTGGTCCGTGGCTCGCCCTTAGACTTGATATAGATAAACGTATACTTTCACCCTACATATCGCCGACTCTTTAACAGGACAACACTATGAAAACTCTTTTTATACTCACTTGTTTAGTTCTTTCACCCGCCTTAATGGCTGCGGGTTCCGATAGCGACAGCTCAAGCTCTGGCGGAGGCTACGGATCCGACCCGCTGGATCGCTTCAACCTCAGTGCCGAAATGGTGAAAACCAAAGAACTCATCAGCGAAGAAAACTACAAGTCGGCCATTCGCCAGCTTAATGAAATCGTGAAAAACGACTGGCGTAACGCCGATGCCTGGAATTTGATGGGCTACTCACAACGCAAATTGGGTCAGTACAAGAAGGCGAGGAAGTCGTATGCAAGAGCCTTAAAATACAACCCCGAGCACAAAGGTGCCTTGGAATATCAAGGCGAACTCTTTATTACACTCAAAGAGTTAGACCGAGCAAAAGCCAACCAGCGCAAGTTACAAGAGCTTTGCCCAGAGGGTTGTGAGGAACTAACCGATCTCAATAATGCGCTAAGCGCTGTGAGCGGATAATCGCCGAGGCGCAATACCCTTCAGCCGATTTCCTACCGTGCTATTTGGCAGGTTGAACGAAACGTCAGCCTGCCAGTTTCTCT
>JAHQVR010000099.1 GCA_019634245.1 Gammaproteobacteria bacterium | reverse complement strand
TATAGAAACGCGGATCAGTGCGCAAGAAGTTTACAAACTCTTTGAATTCCCCTTTAAAGCCGGTGCTCTTTATTAAACTCAGCATTTCGGCGCGGATACGAGCGACTTCATCAAGCCCAAGCTGATGGATTTGCTCAGCTGAGTAATCTGTCGTGGTGTAGTACTGAATCAGATATTGATAATACTCTTCTCCGCCAGCAAGCTCAGTGATCCCGACTTTATCTCGGCATGCCGGCATGTAGCGTTGTTTGAAAAACTTCTCAATCTTGCGGTATTCCGGCACCACGATTTCAGCAATGAGTTTGCTAACTTGCTGTTTAAAACGCTCACGGCTGGCTTGATCAAACTTACTCGGCATGGTGGCCAAGGGGACATAAAACACGCTGTCTTTAACGTCCGCAACAATGTGCTTGCTGATGCGCTTTTCGTAGCCTTGAAAACTATCACAGTAGTGGACATGCCCGGCCTCGATCGCCTGTTCCACATTATCGATAAACTGTTGGTTGTAGCGCGGAAAGTCCGCCAGGCTAAGCAAATAATTTTCATAGTCCTGCTTACTCAAGAAGGACATGTTATTCGGTGCACCGGCAAAGTAAGAAAACCAATTGGAATAAAAATGCAGGGGATAAAAATGATCCAACTGCAGATAGCTGGCCGCTTCGGTTTGTCGCTCATATTGAAACAACTTAAACGTAACCTGATCGCGCGAACTTAAAGTTTCAACATCGATTTGTGCTAGCTCTGTGAGCAAGTCTTGGTTAAACGCTGCGCGACGAGCCCGACCTTCAGCGGAGACATCTGGCAATTCACCATTCATACGGAATGCATCAGGGTCTTTGCGAAAAAAGATCTGCTCTTCTTCGGCTTTTGCCCAGTGCTTGTCTAACAGCTTGGCTAATGCAGAATTGTCGACTGGCTGAGCTGAAACCACGGCGGTTGGGGCGCTCAGGAAGGCAATCAGAACGGCAAAGAGAAGGAGTGCTTGTTGTTTCATGGTCATGGTTTAATTTTGTATTCAGCCAGCGCGTGATAATCGTCAAGGCATTCGTTCACAACACGCTGTTGAGCAGCCGATAATTGTATTGGCTTCTCTTCATAGGGTGCGAACCCGGTTGAGTTTTCTACGTTCTGATACCAGTGTGGCGCCCAGGCTCCATCCGAACTCCGACAGCCTTGTGGCCAACTGAGCATCGCAGAATCAAACGGTACCGCTAGGGCTGCACACAATTTTTGTAAGCTGGCACGCGGTGCTTTTAGAACATCAGTGGACTCTATCACAGGTGGCTCAATCCCTAGAGCACGAACCTTTTCAAATAATTCTCGCTGGCGTCGAAAGCCGATGTCATCGGCGGATAACTCGGCTCGCTTCTTACTGTACGAGACCACGACTTCAGCCGGGTTTCTAATCAAAAACGCATGCCGAAGTGACGCGAACCAGCTGGGCGAAACTTCATCAACCATATGATGCGTCATGTGCTTTTGGTACTGAATGCTTTGCTCTGCTGATAAAGACCGACTCAACTCTCCATCGATTACCTGTTGCCAATTGTTTGCTTGGCTCGCTAATACTTCTTCCTGCATCGGGTGAACAATTCCGGTGTGCGTCAGATAACAGGCATAGAATGGTTCATCCACGACTACTGTATCCGCACGATTTTCCCAAGCACGCATCATCGCAGTAGAGATGTTCCGAGGCCCACTCCACATCGCTATTCGAATTACCTCCTCGTTCATGCGCACTCTTCGGCTAACAGTGTCATGTAGAGCTCCTGCAGACGTTTTACCATCGGGCCTCTCTTGCCAGCCCCGATTTGCCGGCCATCCACGCTACGCACGGGTACCAGCCCTGCGAATGTTCCCGTTACGAATACTTCTTCAGCGCTGTAAACGTCGACCAGAGAAAATTCAGTTTGCGCACTCTCGATTTGATTTTCCTTACACAATCTCAAGACCGCGCCGCGGGTCACACCATCGATGCAATATTGACCGGTTGATGTCATCACCACACCGTCTTTAACAATAAAGAAATGCGTGCTATTACAGGTCGCCACGAAACCATGTGGATCGAGCATTAAAGCTTCATCCGCTCCGGCTTTGGTAGCTTGTATGCAAGCCAAGATACAATTTATTTTTGAGTGGCTATTGAGTTTGGGGTCTTGCACGTCGGGAAATCCACGACGGACGTGCACGGTAAACAATTCAATTCCTTTACTCACCGTTTCTGGAAGTGCCTCTTTATACTCTGGGATGATCACGATGGTAGGTGGTGTAATCGTCACACGCGGATCTTGATAGGGCGTCGATTTAGTACCTCGACTGACCATCAATCGCAAATGCACACCATCACTCATGTCGTTAGCATTCAGTGTGTCGTGAATGCGCTGAGTGAGTTGCTGCTGCGAGATCCCAGGGTCAAAATCCAAGGCCTTGGCGCCAGCCCATAAACGGTCTAAATGAGTTTGTAAAAAGGCAATTTTGCCGTTGTGTACGCGCAACCCCTCCCAGACACCGTCGCCCAACATAAAGGCCGAATCGAACACCGAGATTTTGGCTTCAGCACGGGCAAACAATTCGCCATTTATATTTATTTTAATTTGCTCATTGCGAGCATCTTGCTGATAGCTATGGGTGGAATGACTCATGTGGCGGTTTTCTTAAGTTAGCGGGAGCGATCGCCCTCTCAGATTATCGATGTTAGCAGTTAGCGCTCAATTAGCCATCGGATTAAATCAGATGGTAAGCTAGCGCCATCAGAAAAAGAACAGGAATTATCATGATTAAAACCCTTGTGTTTGCTCTAACCGCAGGTTTGAGCCTAAGCGCCGCCGCAGATACCGAACTGCGCAACAGTATTGATAACGACTACCAAGATTATTTGGGGCCGTTGTTTAAACACTTTCATGCCAATCCAGAGCTGAGCACCATCGAAAATCAAACTGCAGCACGCATGGCGAAAGAGCTGAGTGCTGCGGGTTTTGAAGTGACTGAAGGCGTTGGCGGCACAGGTGTTGTCGCAATGCTAAAAAATGGTGACGGGCCGATGGTGAGCATGCGCGCTGACATGGACGGACTGCCAGTAGAAGAGAAATCCGGCCTCGAGTATGCCTCTAAAGCCAAACAAATAGACCCGATCACGGGTGACGAAGTGTTCGTGATGCACGCTTGCGGGCATGACGTGCACATCACAAGCTTGGTGGGCACCGCACGTCAAATGGCGGCCAGCAAAGACAAATGGTCGGGTACGCTAATGTTGATTGTACAACCAGCCGAAGAGCGAGTGTTGGGTGCTAAGGCGATGATGGAAGATGGCCTTTACCAGCGTTTTGGTCAGCCTGATTTTGGCCTTGCTTTTCATGTCTCCTCAGGCCTTGAGGCAGGTAAAATTGGTGTGACTGACGGCAGCCCCTACGCTGGCGCTGACACCGTAGACATTATTATTCACGGTATTGGCGCACATGGTGCGAGCCCCCATGCAGGCAAAGACCCAATAGTGCTTGGCTCACAAATTGTGATGGCGCTGCAAACATTGGTGGCCCGCGAACTACCACCACGAGACCCCGGTGTGGTCACCGTAGGTTCATTTCACTCGGGCACTAAGCACAATATTATTTCTGACCGTGCTGTTTTACAGCTAACCGTTCGCAACACAAGTCAAGAAACCCGAACCACGTTGCTCGATGGAATCAAACGAATCGCCGAAAACATGGGGCGTGTAGCGGGATTGCCAGATGACAAATTGCCAGAAGTTATCGTGCTAGAAGAAAGCGTTCCACCCACGATAAATAACCCTGAACTGGCGCAACGACTGCGCAAAGTGTGGGTGGATAAAATGGGCGAAGATATTCTGTCGCAAAAACCCAATAAGGGCATGGGCGCTGAAGACTATCCATTTTTTACCACTGAGCCATATATCCCAAGTGTCTATTTTGCCATTGGTGGAACACCAGAGGCTGACTTTGAAGCCGCCGCAAACGGTGGCCCTGCAGTGCCCAGCCACCACAGCCCGTTGTTTAAAATTACTCCGGAACCTGCAGTGACTAATGGCGTTGAAGCCACAGTTCATGCACTCATGGAGCTAATGGGCAACTAAGCTTGTCGAAGTCCATTGTCATTCGGCTGGCCGATGGCAGTGATGCTCACAGCATTGCTGCCATCTATAATCATTACATTGCCAATACCGTTGTTACCTTTGAAGAAACGGCCGTAAACGGCGAAGAAATAGCGACCCGCATCGCTGAGACGGAACAACAGTCTTTGCCCTATCTGGTGGCAGAGGTTGATGATCAGGTCCGTGGCTTCGCCTACGCCAGCAAATGGAAAGGGCGTTGTGCTTATCGATATACGGTAGAAGCCACCGTGTACCTAGCACCCGACGCAACGGGGCATGGTCTAGGCAGTAAACTCTATGATGAACTCTTCAGCGCTCTATCGGAGCTGGGATACCATATGGTGATAGGTGGTATTTCATTGCCTAACGATGCAAGCATAGCGCTGCACGAAAAGTTTGGCATGGAAAAAGTAGCCCACTTTAAGGAAGTGGGGTATAAGTTTGATAAATGGGTGGATGTAGGTTATTGGCAGGGGCCGATTTAAACACCGTGAGTAGATTGGGCGATGCGTTCTCGCCCCGCAACAATATTCAGCGTTAGACCACTCAGAATGAGAGCCGCAGCCACTAATTTCCATGCTGGCATTGGTTCAGACAACATCACTGAAGACGCCAGCAAGCCAAACACTGGTACCATCAGCGCCCACGGGGCAACGATTGCTGCTCGATACTGACTCAGCAAAAAATTCCACAAGCCATAGCCGATCAAAGTGTTGCCCACACTTTGCCAAATGATGACCGCCCATCCGCGCGCAGAAGTATTGGCAGCAGCGCTGAAAATGCTGGTTCCGCCTTCAAATAAGAAAGCGACCAGAAACAGGGGCGGCAAAGCAAAAATGGATGACCAAGCGATGTACGCCAACACGTCCACCTGGCCTGCATGCTTAACGACTAAATTACCACCCGCCCAACTCAAGGCAGCTAACAAAGTTAACGTCACACCAAACCCGGTGGTATAGCCGTCAGTAAAGACTAATACTACGGAGATGCCAAGCAGACCTAGAGCTAAGGCAATCAATTGCGTTCTACCCACAGACTCTGAGAGTAGGTAGGCAGACAATCCTACGGTAAAGAACACTTGGCTTTGCACAACTAAAGACGCCAGCCCTGGCGAAATATCACTCTGCATTGCCCAGAACAAGAAACCAAACTGTCCTGCTCCAATCAGCACGCCATAGCTGATTAGCGAACGCCAGGGAACTGCGGGACGCGGCAAAAATAACACCAATGGAAATGCCACCAAAGCAAAGCGCAAGGCGGCGAACGTAAATGGTCCTAGCTCATCTAAACCGTAGCGAATAAAAACGAAATTCGTGCCCCAGATGAATACCACGAGCAGGGCAAGAAGGTTGTGCGCTAAGCTCACCCGATACGACCACCATTCTTACGAGTAACCACAACGACTGACGGTCTTGGCGGCATGCTTTCTGCAAAATCCGGCCAACGAGTTGATGCGGTTTCAATCCTAGCGCTACCCGGTCGTTCTTCAATATCACCAGGGTGCTGCACGGCCAAAAACAGACTCTCACCATCATCAGCAAAAACCGGCCCACTCATTTCTGCACCCATGGGCACGCGAAAAAACATTTTACTCATGCCACGCAAGGGGCCTTCAGTTTCAAGTGACCAAAGCCCGTCATTAGTGCCAGTGAGGTTTGCTTTTGGGCCTTGGTCGGTGGACACCCATAGCCGACCTGTCGGATCAATCGCACCATTATCGGGGCTGGCAAACCAACCATTTTCGCTGGTCTCAGGATGGAAATAGGCATCATGATCTTGATTGTTATGATCACCACCTTTGACCAACATATCCCAATAGCCACGGGTCTGAGCATGATTGTTATCTAACTCAGAGATTTCGATAATATGGCCAAAAACATTCGCGGCGCGCGGGTTCGCAACATTGGGCGTTTTACGCTTTGTGTTGTTGGTCAACATCACATAAACCTTACCTGTCTTGGCGTTTGGCACCACATCTTCGGGGCGGTCCATCGGTGTTGCACCGAGTAGATCAGCAGCTCTACGCGGCTCAATCAGAACATCGGCTTGAGAGTCAAAATGTGCTGACAGCGGGCCTTGGCTATGCTCTAACGGCAACCATTCCAGATAGCCTTCATCGTAGAACTTAGCGACATATAAGGTGCCATGATCTAGTAAATCTCGGTTTGCTTTTGGATTGCCCAAATTTACTGGGTCACGGCTAACAAACTTGTATAGGTATTCAAAATTTTGGTCGTCCCCCATATAGATGACCAAGCGACCATCTGTCGCAATAATATTTTCACCACCTTCATGTTTGAAGCGGCCCAGTGCGGTTCTCTTCTTAGGCTTGGATTTAGGATTAAAAGGGTCGATCTCAACAACCCAGCCGAAACGGTTCGGCTCATTGGGCTCGTTACTGATATCAAATCGAGCGTCATGCTTATCCCAATGCATCCAACCTAGGGGCACGTTATAGCGCTCATGGTTTGCGGTTTCAGGGTGGTTCGCAGGCAGTTCACCCCCAAAGCAATAATTGAAGTTCTCTTCGCAAGTTAAGTACGTGCCCCAGGGCGTGATTCCTCCAGCACAGTTATTTAAGGTACCGAGTACTTTTTTACCAGATCGATCAGCGTTGGTTCGCATACGTGAGTGGCCCGCCGCCGGCCCAGTAATTTCCATCTCCGTATCCAAGGACGTGATACGACGGTTGTAAACGGAATCAAGATTAACTTCCCAAATGCCATCCTTGCAATTAACCTCCACCACACTCGCACCGCAGGCCGCTTGCGAAATCTTTACCTGTTCTGCGGAGATACTGTCGTTAGCACCAAATCCTGGAAACATTAAACCATGGATAGGGTATTCATGATTGACACATAATAGCGCCCGTGCATCCTGACCCTTTTTAGGTTCTAGCGCGACATAGCCGATGTAATCGTTGTTATAACCGAACTGCTGCAGTTGAGAATCGAGCGTTTGCGCATTGGGGTCAAATTCTGGCGCATGCTTAAACAGAGGATCACCCCAACGCAACAAAACCTGCGCTTGATGATCGGGCGCCACATGGTGATGCTCATCCATACCGTGTTGGATTTCGATAAAGTCATACGCACTTCGATACGGGTTTTCAGTGCGCCAATTAGAGTTAGCTAGTTCCTCTGAACTAACTTCTTCTTCGCCTGAACACCCACTCAAAGAACCTAGGGCAAATGCCGCGCTGGCGGCGGCTCCCGCTTTTAAAACGTCACGACGCGAATATCTCCGCGCGCAAATTTCGACAAAAGAACTCCCATCGTTACTAGGGCTGGGGTTGCTGATTTTATTATCGTTACTCATGATTCCCAATGCTCGGAAATGGACAAAACAAGTCTGTGATTATGCTTACTGAAGGTTACAAACTTAAGAATTATTTTACGGCTGCCCCACAATGGCTCGGCCGATATCGCGTGGGTCAGACGCTGCCGAGAGCTTATCATTATCAACCGCAATAAGCTGTATATCACCAAACTCGAATCCGTGCGGCGCCACTTTGTAACCGCGTTCTCGTAGTTCTTCTTGTACTTGATCTGTCAGCGGCCGACTAATACTCATGGTAATAAGATCTTTTGGCAACAGCTGATGGTGAAAGCGGCTGGCAGCAACGCTTTGCTGTGCTGACATATCAAAGTCAAGTAAGTTAACGATGGTTTGAAAAACCGAAGTAAAAATGGTCGAACCGCCCATACCGCCAACGACAATTTCCACCTCATTGTCCTGCAAAATAATGGTTGGTGACATCGAAGACAGCATACGTTTGCCTGGCTGAATCTCATTCGCCTTACCGCCGACAACACCGTAGATATTGGGTACCCCAGGCTTAGTACTGAAATCGTCCATCTCGTCATTAAGTAAAAATCCTGCGCCCTCAACGACCGAACCACTGCCGTAGCTCCAGTTCAAGGTGTAGGTATTGGAGACCGCATTTCCCCATTGATCAACAATGGAGAAGTGAGTGGTATCAGGGCTTTCCAAACCCGGCTTTACATCTTCTGTCGCGCTGACTGTGTCGGTTTGAATCTCGGCTGCTCGTCGGGCTATATAGGCGTTATCGAGCAGTTGTTGCATTGGCACGTCAACAAAATCAGGGTCACCGAAGTACTTAGCACGGTCGGCAAAAACGCGTTTCTCCATTTCCGCGACCAAATGAATATACTGAGTTGAGTTGTGGGCTAAGCCTGCAAAACTCTCTTGCAGCTGATCTTTCATCTCTAACAATTGAATCACTGCAAAACCACCGGAACTGGGTGGAGGCGCCGCAACGATTTGATAGCCACGCCAGTCATGCACCAACGGTGCCCTCCACAC
>JAHQVR010000098.1 GCA_019634245.1 Gammaproteobacteria bacterium | reverse complement strand
ATAAGTAGGCCTACAAGTACACGTAGTATTTGACAAAACCCTTCCAGAAATTTCTCTACCATACAGAGAGTCCATCACAAAGTGCTGCTACAAAGAACAAAGACTTCCTGTCGACACACTCGACAGGAAGTCTTAATTTTCTTCTATGGCTTATTAAGAGTACTGAATTGAATTACATCGACCGAATGGCTTTGAGCAATTCTTCAGCTCCGAGTTCGGCAGCGTATGCGTCCTGCACCGGAACGACAAGTTCGAGTAATTTGTCGCGATCAGCAAATTCCTGTACTTCAATCTGGCCTGAGTCAGCCATCTGTTGAAGTTTTTCGCCATCTTCACGAGACTCGATTTCGCGGCCGTAATCACCGGCTTCTTTTCCGGCCTTCAATATCGCGGCCTGCAAGTCCTCGGGCAATTTTGAAAATGACTTATTACTGAATATGATCGGACGTACAGTTATGGAATGTTGAGTCAAGGTAATGTGTGGCGCAACTTCGAAGAATTTGTATTGCAAAAGGCTGGCAGCTTCATTCTCCAGTCCATCCACGACTCCTGTTTGAATTGCGTTGTACACTTCTGAATATGCGATCGCTGCTGGAGCAGCAGTGGCAGCTTCAAACACACGCGCTTGAATAGGCGCGCCCATAACTCGCATTTTGTGGCCTTCGAGTTCAGCCATATTTGAAATCATTTTGTTCGAGATCAAATTACGCGTACCGCCACCGGCATAACCAACTACCCGTAGGTCAGCTTTTTCCAGGAGTACATCTTCAAGTGGCGCCAATACATTACTGGACAATACTGCGTTCCAATGATCGAGATCTCGGAACACAAAAGGCATATCCATCAATGGTACTGACGGGGCAAATCGAGCTAAATTTGAAGGGGCGATAATGGCATAGTCGATCGCAACCCCTTGTGTGAGAAAATTAACGTAATCGGGTTCAATGCCGAGCTCACTGTTACCGCGAAGATCAAAAGCGACCTCACCAGCGTAATACTCATTCACCAACTCACCAAATTTAATGAGTGTTTTGCTGTAAGCGTGGTCATTGTCAAACAGACTCGCACCCCGCAGCGTCACATCTGCTGCCAAGCTTTGTCCGGATACTAATATTGAGGCAGCAACCAAAGCGGTTGCGCCGGTAAGACGTGTCAATCGTTTAAACATGCTGGGCCATCTCCTCTTCGTTTAAGGTGTCCTTATCAAGATTCCATTAGCAATCCTCGAATCACGTTGATACAGCTGTAGTCAGCAAGAATCGAGCATCTTGTATGGTAGTATACAGAAATAGAGGGGCAGTTCAACCGTGGTCTCAGTTCGACGCAGTAGCCCTAGGGGAAATCTCTTCACGAATGGTATGCCCAATTTCGTGGCGTGCCTCTTCAAGGTCTCTTTCAATTTGTAAATGCACCCAAAAATCGGCTGCAGTACTGAAATAGCGTGCAAGTCTTAGAGACAGAACGACATCAACCTTCGACTCTCCCTGGGTGAGTTGTTCAATGTCTTTTTCGGTAACACCTATACAGCCAGCCAACTCGGCATTTGAAATAGACAACGGTGTCATGTACTCATCCCGAAGCACTTCCCCAGGCGTTGGGCATAAAAACTGTGGTTCCTGATTCTTCAGCTCTGACGGAGAAGGTGGAGGGGTGATTTGAACTTCTGTGGCGAAACCACTAGCTTTCCAGGCTTCAATTCCCCCAATCATGTGTACGGTCTCAAGATAACCTTCATCAATCAACATCTTTCCAGCCGATTCAGAACGTTTTCCCACGGCGCAATGCAGTACCACTTTTTTACCAAGCACCTTTGGAAAGATCTCAGCGTCAAACTTCGACATCGGCAAGAGCATGGCCCCTGGAATGTGCTCTTTGTCGTACTCAGAGGTTTCTCGGACATCCACAAGCACAACATCGTCCTGATCTATCCAGGATTTGATGGTGTGAACGTCAACGCCGATAACACCGGATTCAGAGATCTTGTTCATAAAAAATGGCCCAATTCAAAATAATAGGTAACGTCTTAGACAGTTTCATACTTCCGTCAAATTACTAGACAATCAAATCGGCGCAGATGTCTTCGATCATTTACCGGGCAGAGAAAGCAACGCAGAAACCCCTATGCCTTGGTGAAGCTGGATGCGGTATTAATACCGCCACAATTGTTTATACCCCGCTTAATTCTGGCGTATCAAAATTCGTATACTGTCATTGCCCGTAAACATGGCGCATTCATAGCGTACCGAGTGTTGGTCAATAGCCGGTGCTTTTCATTCTAGCGAAAGATCTCCCATGAAACTTATCCGTTTCCATAATTTGTTCGCCATTCAGCTTATCGCGCTGTCGATCTTAAGCAGTAGCTTGCTGACGGCTTGCTCGAGCTCAGGTAGCGAAACTACCGGTCAAATTGGGGCGGGCAACGGTGACACTGATAATACCTCTGGAGCTAGTGCAGCTGACGGCGCGTTCGATGAAGCACCCACTTCAGGGGCTAACACTACTGGGGGTTCGCTTGACGATACGAACACGCCTGAGCCGGACACAACCGGTGTAGAATTTCAATTGTCGGTCCCGGCCTATTCATCAAATGCTTTGCAATTACTCCTTACCTGGGGTGATAAAGTCATCACAGCTCAGTGGGTAGGTGATGAGTTTTGGTCAGCCTCTGACACTTTTCCGAAAAATACTGAACACACACTGACTGCCACATTCTCAGATGATAACGGTGGCATTACATTGGCTAGCTTCGAACAAGACTATCGAACGGGATCCGAAGATTTCGAAGTAGTGAGTATCTCGGCAGAGCAGTTCAATAGTGAGCGGTGGGACAGTGATAACGATGGAGTTAGCAATCTCGAAGAATTAAATGCTGGCACGAACCCCGTTGATCCATTTCGCATCCTGATCTTTACAGAGACGAGCGGTTACCGACACGACTCCATTGAAGCCGCAGTGACAGCACTCGAAGAGCTCGGTGGCACAGCAGGCTTTGTAGTTGAACACGCCAACGATTCCACAGGACTATTTACCGATACTATTTTGAGCCGCTACGATGCAGTCGTGTGGGCGCTCACCTCAGGTGATGTTCTAGACACCGATGAGCAAGCCGCGTTTGAACGTTATATCCGAGCCGGTGGTGGATACGTTGGCATCCATGCTGCCAGCGATACTGAATACGACTGGCCATGGTATGGCCAGCTGGTCGGAGCGTATTTTAGTCGACACCCTGACATTCAGTTGGCCACACAATGGGTCGAGAACAACACTCATCCGTCAACAGCTCACTTGGATCTAACTTGGACTCGCACCGATGAATGGTACGACTTCAGTTCCAACCCCCGAGAGCGTGTCAACGTCTTACTGACGCTCGAGGAAAGCTCCTACACTGACGGCGGAATGGGAGAGGATCACCCGATTGCCTGGTTTCACGGTTTTGATGGAGGCCGTTCTTGGTATACCGGAGGAGGTCACACCTCAGACAGCTATTTAGAACCGGATTTTCGCAGTCACTTATGGGGAGGTGTTCAGTATGCTGTGGGGCTTTAATTTCCCTATTGATCTCATTGACTGTTAGAGAATGGTCCAAAAGAGCATAGCGGCAAAAACCTTTAGAAATTGGTCAGTCGACCATTTTGTCTGGACATCTAGCGCACTGGTGGCTGGCGGCATAGACAATAGCTGACCAACAGGTAAATAAGTCAGTTGGAGGGTGCAAATCCCAGCTACTTCACAGACATATAAAGATATCATTATATGTATGTGTTATTATATGTCATCCAATAGCCAGTAACCGCCTACGGAATGACACGAACCACCGCAACCGCCGCTGCAATTGCTAAATCGCTCACAGATCAACTCCAATCCAGAATCCTGATACTTGATGGCGCGATGGGCACGATGATCCAAGCCCATGATTTGAGCGAGGCCGATTTTAGAGGGGAGCGCTTCCAGGATTGGCAAAGTGATCTGAAAGGCAATAACGATCTGCTCTCACTTACTCAGCCCGACATCATCCTGGGTATACACCGCGATTACCTGGCTGCTGGCGCTGACATCATAGAGACGAATACCTTCAACGCCAATAGCATATCCATGGCCGACTATCACATGGAAGCTCTGGTACACGAGTTGAATTATGAGAGCGCACGACTAGCGCGGCTCGCCGCTGATGAAGCTACCAAAGAAACCCCCTCCCGGCCGCGATTCGTCGCTGGAGTAGTAGGGCCTACCAATCAAACAGCGTCAATGTCGCCCGATGTAGCAGATCCTGGCTTTAGAAATATCCTCTTTGACCAGCTAGTTGATAGCTACTACGAGGCAACGGTTGCTTTGATTGAGGGTGGCGCTGATATCATTCTGATAGAAACTATCTTCGATACACTTAACGCAAAGGCTGCCATATTTGCAGTCCAAAAGGCCTTTGAAGATTTACAACTCCAACTACCCATCAGTATTTCAGGAACGATCACCGATGCTTCCGGCAGAACGCTCTCTGGTCAAACGCTTGAAGCTTTTTGGTATTCAGTAAGACACGCTAAGCCCATTTCTATAGGCCTGAACTGCGCATTAGGCCCAGCTCAATTGCGCGCACATATTGAAGAGTTATCCGGCCTGGCGGATACGTTTGTCAGTGCGCACCCCAATGCAGGACTACCTAACGCTTTTGGTGGATACGACGAAACTCCAGAACAAATGGCCGATGAAATCGGCGAATGGGCACGTAAGGGTTTTCTTAACATCATCGGAGGTTGCTGCGGTACCACGCCAGAGCATATCGCAGCTTTACGTGAAGTGATGTTGGATGAAGCCCCTCGGCTCGTCCCCTCCAAAGATCCTATTTGTCGCTTGTCCGGCCTCGAAGCCTGCAAAATCACGCCCGAATCATTATTCGTCAATGTCGGCGAGCGCACAAACGTTACCGGTTCTGCACTGTTTTTAAGGCTCATCAAAGAAGGTGATTTCGACACAGCACTCAATGTAGCGCGCCAGCAAGTGGAAGACGGAGCGCAGATTATCGATATCAATATGGATGAAGGCCTTCTGGATTCTCAGGCTGTGATGCAGCGGTTTCTTCATCTCATTGCTTCTGAACCAGATATCTCACGTGTGCCCATCATGCTGGATTCATCCAAATGGTCCGTTATCGAAGCTGGCATCAAATGCGTGCAGGGCAAATGCGTGATTAATTCGATCAGCTTAAAAGAAGGTGAAGAGGCATTCCTGCATCAAGCCCGGTTGGCCAAAAGATACGGTGCTGCAGTCGTGATCATGGCCTTTGATGAAGACGGACAAGCAGACACAGTGGAACGCAAAGTTGCTATTTCGGAACGGGCTTATCGTCTGTTGGTCGATACCATCGATTTCGACCCCTGCGATATCATTTTTGACCCTAACATCTTCGCCATAGCCACAGGAATCGAAGAGCACAACGACTATGGCGTGGCCTTCATAGAAGCAACGAGACGGATCAAGCAAACGTTGCCCGGTGCGATGGTCAGCGGCGGCGTATCGAACGTCTCTTTTTCCTTTCGTGGAAACAACGTCGTGCGAGAAGCGATACATGCCGTATTTTTATACCATGCGATACAGGCGGGCATGGACATGGGGATTGTCAATGCAGGCCAGCTTGCCATTGTGGAGGAACTCCCTCCCGAGCTGCGAACCGCTGTCGAAGATGTCGTTCTGAACCGACACCCGGATGCCACTGACAAATTGCTGGACATCGCTGAAACCTACCGAGGCAAAAACCAGCAGGAAGATAAACAAGAACAGGAGTGGCGTAGCTATCCTATCGAGAAACGTTTGGAATACGCATTGGTGAAAGGCATTGACGCTTTTATCGACGACGATGTAGAAGAAGCCCGGTTGGCATTACCAAAATCACTGGATGTCATCGAAGGTCCGCTGATGGATGGCATGAACAGAGTGGGAGATCTGTTCGGTGCGGGAAAAATGTTTCTACCGCAGGTGGTGAAATCGGCACGGGTGATGAAAAAAGCTGTTGCCTGGTTACTACCGTACATGGAACAGGAAAAAACGGGCGAGACCAGTTCCGCCGGTAAAGTATTGATGGCCACAGTGAAAGGTGATGTCCATGACATCGGTAAAAATATTGTCGGCGTCGTTCTGCAATGTAACGGATTTGAAGTCATTGACCTCGGGGTTATGGTACCGGCCAATAAAATACTCGAAGAGGCCCGCACCCACAAAGTTGATTTGATTGGGTTATCTGGGCTGATTACGCCGTCATTGGAAGAGATGACGCATGTTGCACAGGAACTGCAACGCGAAGGGTTTAGTGCACCATTGCTCATTGGCGGCGCCACTACATCAAGAATGCACACAGCTGTGAAAATTTCTGATCACTATGAACAACCTGTGGTTCATGTGGTCGATGCGTCCCGGTGTGTCCAAGTGGCCAGTCACCTGTTAAGCCAAGAACATAAAACTGAATTTGTCTCAGAGCTGGACGAAGACTACGGGCGGTACAAAAAGCGTTTTGCCGCTAAAGCCAATAAAGTAGAACTGCTGGATATCGCGGTGGCTCGAAAAAACAAAATGCCGATTGATTGGGGCCAGACTCAGATCAATGCTCCAGACAACCTCGGCATTACTCACTACGAAGATGTCTCCATTGAGACTCTAATACCCTTTATCGACTGGACACCTTTTTTTCACGCCTGGGAACTTCGAGGAAAATACCCGCGGATTCTAAAAGATCCGACCGTGGGAGAAGAAGCGAAAAAGCTCTACCAAGATGCACAAATCATGCTCGAGGAATTCACCACGAGCAATGCTGCAGCGGTGTCTGCTAACGGTGTAGTGGGCCTGTTTCCCGCCAATTCAGTAGGGCATGATGACATTGAAATCTATAGCGATGAGTCCCGCTCGAACGTGTTAAACACTGTCCACTGCTTGCGCCAGCAACGCGTGTTTCCAGACGATAGGCCGAACCTGTGCTTGGCGGATTTCATTGCACCCCATGATTCTGGCGTATCGGATTACATTGGTGCGTTTGCGGTCACCGCTGGCATTGGGCTTGAGGAGTTGGTGGATAAATTCGATCAGCAGAATGACATCTATAGAAGCATCATGGCTAAAGCGCTCGCTGATCGATTGGCTGAGGCCTTTGCCGAATATTTACATCGTGAAGTCAGGACCCAGCTATGGGGTTATGCCAAGGACGAAGACCTTGAGAACGATCAACTAATCCGAGAACGATATCGTGGAATTCGACCCGCACCGGGCTATCCAGCCAACCCTGACCACCGTCAAAAAAACGCAATTTGGGAACTGATCAATCCACAGGAGGCGGCAGGTGTATCGCTTACAGAAAACTTAGCCATGATGCCCGCGGCATCGGTCAGTGGTTTTTACTTCGCGCACCCCGATAGTCGCTATTTCGGTTTAGGGAAAATCACTCGATGCCAAGTACAGGACTATGCGACCAGGACAGGTTGCGATATCGAAACAACCGAACGCTGGTTAGCGCCGACGCTGTCTTACCAATAGTGAAAATTACGAACGAAGAAGGAAACTGGCTCTAACCCAAGCGATTTAAACAGAATCGGTGAACACAATTTGCGTTTTCATAGCTGCGTTTCTTTCATTCGCGATTCTAAAGGCATCTTCGGCATCAGCAAGTGACACTGAATGCGTAATTAATGGTTTTACATCGACCAGGCCAGAGCTCATGAGTTCGACAGCGAGTTGAAATTCGGAGTGAAATCGAAATGATCCACGCAGGTCAATTTCTTTAGCGGTAATTTGCATCATCGGTAAATTCATATCTCCACCCAGCCCCAGTTGCATAAGAACCGACTGCGGCTTTAACGCACTTACCCCGGCGGTCAGGGCATGAACGCTTCCCGAGCACTCAAACATCATGTCGAAATACCCTTTTCCCGTGGCAAAAGAGTCGAGCTCAGCATTGTTGTTGGCAACATTAATAGTTTGGTCGGCACCACACAGCGATGCAAAGTGGAGCGCATTGTCTGCGATATCGGTAGCCACAATTTCCACCGCTCCAGCCCGACGCGCAGAAATGATAGACAGAATACCGATTGGACCGCAGCCTGTAATTAATACTCGTTTGCCCAGCAGCTCTCCTGCACGCTTTGTGGCGTGTAATGTGACCGCCAATGGTTCAGCCATCGCCGCCTCTGCAGAACTAAGCTCATGAGCTTTTACGCATTGCCAAGTCTTAGCCACCAACTGTTGCCTAAAGGCTCCTTGAATATGAGGCCAGGGCATGGCTGACCCATAAAAACGCATATTTTCGCAGTGATTGTGCAATCCCAAATGACAGTATTGGCACTGAAAGCAGGGCCGCGATGGAGAAACGGCGACAAGATCCCCAACAGCAAATTCCGACTGATCGCTACCGAGTTTTGATACCCGACCGGATACTTCATGTCCCAGTATCATTGGCTCTTTAAGTTTTACCGTGCCAAAGCCACCATGATTGTAGTAGTGCAAGTCGGAGCCACAGACACCTCCAACTTCAATATCAATCAGAAGTTCATCTGAATTGGGCATCTCAGTGTCTGTTTCAGTTATTCTGAGGTCTTTTGGTGCATGAATAACGAGCGCTTTCATAAAGGTGTCACTGGTATTTGATTATCAAAGTTCAGGGAAAGACGTCTGGACTTATGCTTTTCTCGAGACATTGTAAGCTTGTCTCGAGCTCGCGCAACACATACAATGTTACCGGTAACAATAAACCAAATAAATAACTTTTACCGAACTTTTTGCAACTGGAATAAATAATGTCGACATCGGGTGATCTGTTTGATTTGAGCGGCAAACGAGCGCTAATAACCGGCTCTAGCCAAGGAATAGGTCTGACTCTGGCTGGTGGGCTAGCCCATGCAGGCGCTAAGGTGGTGCTCAACGGTCGTAACCCTGACAAGCTCTCTGGTGCTCAGGAAGGTTTAGAAAAACAGGGATTTGAGGTTGAATCAGCTGTATTTGACGTCACTGACCATTCCCAGGTTGCCGCTGCCGTGGCCGATATTGAATCCACACAGGGTCCTATCGATATCTTGGTTAACAATGCTGGGATGCAACACCGAACCCCGCTAGAAGACTTCGACCCAGAAGTGTTTAACACCATGCTTCAAACTAATATCGCCTCGGTATTTAATGTCGGGCAAGCTGCCGCAAAACACATGATCCAGCGGGGTGCCGGGAAAATTATCAACATAGCTTCGGTGCAGACCGCACTCGCTCGTCCAGGCATAGCACCGTACACCATGACCAAAGGTGCAGTGGCTAATCTGACGAAAGGCATGGCCACTGACTGGGCACAATACGGCTTGCAAATCAATGCGATTGCACCAGGCTATTTCGATACGCCATTGAACGCAGCCCTGGTCGCTGACAAGGATTTTAGTGCTTGGCTAGAAAAACGGACTCCCGCAGGGCGATGGGGCCAATTGCCAGAACTTATAGGCGCTTGTGTATTTCTAAGTTCCGGTGCCGCCAGCTTCGTTAATGGACACACATTATTCGTAGACGGTGGAATCACCGCTTGCTTGTAACCGATGCTCTAATCTGAAGTTGTGCTTTTTTTATAGGGTTACCACTGCTAGAAAAGTGTGGCCACTCGTTAGCACGTTGTGTTTGCATTGGCAGCACGAATGCCTGATAGATTGTTAGCTACGAGCGCAATGTCACTATTTAAATATAGAGTATACCGTCGCGCCGATTTTGAACTTTAGACACCTCTTCAGTGTTGGAGGATGCGCGCAATCGGGCTTCTACTCTAAGCGCATCAATTAATTGTTTATTCACTATCGAGGGGTACAATCGGCAGAGCCTAGCAACCTCAGTTGCATGCGCTTCACTGCAGAGTTCAAGCCTGTCTCGTTCTTCATCAGTCAGGCTTTGAAGCATTAGCAACCTTGGTGCTTGTCGCTCGATATAACTTTTACACAGATGCTCCTGCTCGCTGTCAGGCCAATCTTCTCGGACTAAAAACGGTGGGAAAGCGAAGTCAGAATGCTCACGCCGATCAAACCATTGAGCGCGTTTAGTCGTTCCGGCTCGTTCTGAAACTAGGCTTTCAAGGCGATAGTTGATTGGGGGCGCGTTGTCTGCGATCTCCTGCTCGGTTTTTGCGATGGGCATGACGGCATCAGGTAAAGCCGTCCACTCAGCCCGACTAGGAAACTTTTTCATTTGTTCTGGAGATGAGCAGGAAAAAATCAATGCCAGTGGCTCTTTCTCCTGGCTATCGAGAAGCCAGAATTCAAATCTGTCCTTGGCCGGAAAGGGCAACGTTACATCGGCGAGAAATTCAAACAATTCAACGAGCCTGGCATCTTCTACATTGTCAGTTAACGTCTCAGAAGCATTGGATCGAATTCTTATGTCCTCCGAACTAAACGTACCAACCCGTACGTGAGTTCGATTCACATATTGAATCTCCCATGACCGACCGTCGAGCGTTAATGCTCGGTAAGTCTCCGACTCGGCAATTTGAATTTGCCCAGAATAGGGTGGTGTGAGCTTTTGTGAATAGGTTTTTATCACAGTGGTCCAAGGATTAATTCAGTTGAATGCGCTGACCCCAAGGCACTTCGGCAGAGCCTTTAATCAGCCACAGCGTTTCAGTGTTTGGAGGACGTTCTGGGAATTTTCCTAATGCGTCGGTAAAGTAAACCACTAGATCATAGACAGATGCTTGCTGATTAATCCAATCGAACACGGGATTAAAATCGGTTCCCCCGCCGCCTGCTAATGTTTTTGGTAGAGTAAAGGGCTCCCACGGATCGAACACCCAGGGGCCCTCTTGATCCAAGCTGGAATCGCAAGCTAATAACGTCAGCTGCGCATTAACCAAAGACTTTATAGCATTGATTTCGGAAAAAAATTCAGTCAGCTCATCCTGCTCTATTGATCCACTGGTATCCACAGCAACCAACACATTGGTCTGACGCGCGTACAAACTCGGCAGAATGGCGTCTCCTGAACGACGCTGTGTGGGCCGCAACAGATTGTAATCCGTTCTCGACGCACCACTCATGAAGCGGGCTAGCACAGTTCTCCAGGGAATGCTGGAGCGCAGCCAATGATTAATCATTCTCGCCACGGTTCGATTCATTTTCCCAGATTGAACAGCCTGCTGAGCTGCACCTACTAGACGTTGTTGCCACTGAATGCTCAGCCGCTCACGCTCCTGTGCGCTGAGCGGCGTAGGTCGCGTTATCGCGTTTGGGTGATAGTTACTTTTTTGCATGGGACTCGGGGAGTGGTCTGTTCGGGGGGTACTTCCATCATTGAAGCATTTCATCGGTTTGGCTTCACTGGCTTCACTGGCTTCAGTGCTCCGACTGCTATCCCTATCTTTGTTGTTTTCTGGTTGGTACCGTTTTTTCGGCTGAATGTCACAGCTATCGCTTTGGTCGTATAGATGCTGATCCTGCGTTTTATCATTGCTGTTTGTTTCAATAAGTGGATATATTTCTTCTGCTGACATCCCAGCATATGCCTCATTGAATAGGGCCTCAGGAGGAAGCTCCAACCCGTCTTCGACTAACAAGGGATTCACCGCATAATCACAGGCCAGGTTCCAGCGATGCAAATCGCGATGTTCGCGGCGAGCGAAATGGGACAATCCACAATGCAATGCCTCGTGAGCGAGCACAAACTGTGTCTGGCTCAAACTCAGCTGCGCTATGTATTCAGCGTTGTAGTACAAAGCACGAGCGTCTGTTGCAGACGTGTCGCACCAATCTCCTCGCGCTTCTATTAGGGGTAAACGCAATACCAAAGCACCTAAAAACGGTTTATCGAGAACCAGTCGTGTGCGAGCTGCGGCAAGTTTTTGGTCAGTATCGATCACTGGGGCTCGTCGTAGAGCATCACTTCGGCTATCTGGGCTGCCCATTCTTTAAACTGCGGTAGTGCAAACAATTGGTTGCCGACAGCACGATGCATATCGGCTACCAACATAACGCCCAATTCCCGTTGTGGAAACCGCGAGGCGAAATTTAAAACGTTGCCTAGTTTATTATCACACTCTGGGGACTTGGCTTTTGCTAAAGCCACAGATTGCCCTACGAGCGAAGATGCCAATGCGTATTGCAAGTCGATGGAGTCAGGCACTGATATGTCATAACCATTTAATATGGCATCGATATCGGGCAAGTTATGTAAATTGTCGATGAAAGCATTTAACTCAACACCTGCTGCATTACCTACACAGGCTTGTAGAGCATTGGTCAGAATCAAACTACCCGGTTCGAATTTCTGTAGGGCATGGTGAGCAAATTCCCACGATCTAGGTGTCGGAAAAGCAACAGGATCAAGTGCTGGGTCGAAGTCAAATAATAACTCTGGCCTAAAACGAAGAAACGCGATTACTCTGTCATCGATATTATTGGAATGCGCCCATAGCACCCAATCATCCACATTAACGTCAAAGTTGTAATGGGTAAATCGGTTGGCTAGTGGAGAAGGCATAGAATAGGTAACGCCTCGATCGCCCTGACGGTTTCCAGCGGCAAAAATCACCCATTGATTAGGCACACGGTAATCACCTAAGCTTCGATCTAATATGAGTTGGTAGGCCGCGGCCGATACCGCAGGCGTTGCCGATGTGAGTTCATCGAGGAACAAAATTCCACTGGGACCATGTCGCTCGGCATCCGGCAACATACGCGGCACAGCCCATTCAACTAAGTCTTCGTGTCGAAAGGGGATGCCCCTTAAATCGCTGGGCTCGAGTTGAGACAAGCGAATATCAATTAACGGTGCATGGTGCTCCTGAGCCGTTTGTGCGATTAGTTGCGACTTTCCCACACCGGGAGGTCCCCAAATCATGACTGGAGTGTGGTGTCCACTGCCAGTGCTGGAAAATTCGCGATCAAGTACAGTTTTTAAGTGGGTAGGGCGCACGCAACTCTTCATCGAAGCAATATGGAACAAACTCTATACGTTTGATATCGTAAATGGGAACATTCGTCATGGGTGGCTGCAGCCACTAGAGCTCATGGAATTAGGTAACGCCTATTCTGCTTAGCCAGCTCACAGATTTAATAGATTTCTGCTCGGTGTGTTCCGGTGGTCTCAAACAACCGGTTTGTTCGCTTATGAGCTTCACTTGAACCAATAGAAGCGCTGAACAAGGCTTTGTGCGACTCCTTTGCAATCGGGTTTCGGCCCCTTTCGTCTTCTGATCAGCGCTGTCATCTGACGCCTCTCATTCCTGGACACTGTGTTTAGATTTAATACAACTCGTTAAAGAACCTCGACTAAGTCATCCACGCAGCAGAACGTTTGCTAGCCGAAGGATTCGATGGAGCGTGGTTTTTGTCCCTGCTTCGTAGATTGTCCTAAATGCAGCAAAATCCTCTGCACTTTTGCCCATTGACACCAATTATCTAAATGGTATCATCATCATACCAGTTTGACTCTACGGGAAAGATCTAGCGACAGGAGTCACGCTGTTCTGTGCAGGTGGAAAGCTGGGTTACCAGATCTCTGTTAGTTTGAAGGGCTCGGACTGCATTTTTCGTCCCGTTGAAGTCAGTAAGGCTGGACGCAAAAGCTTATCTAGAGATCTGGGCATAGGCTAATGATGAAACTGACCTTGAAGCCAAACTCGATTTTTTGGTGGCGCTCTTGCGGTACAACCTATCGTAGATGCGCTAATGCGAGGCCCGGAGGATCAATACTCGGTAGGCGAAGCGACAGCTAAAACCATATACGCTCCATTAGATCCATCGCATCGCGTTACCGTTAACCAGATGGAACCGCCAGAACCCGGGCTATCAGAAACCGGTTGTGCATGGTTGCTCACAGTAATGAGAGAAGCCATGGAAAAAGTCGTTGCCAGAGGTGTTGAGAAGAAGGTTAAGCTGAATTTCGAGCACGGCAAACAAACTGGACCTGCGTTTTGATTAATTCATAACAGAGGTAAAAGTACTGACTTCGGAACCGGTTCGCCGCAAAAAAAATAGGCGATCACGTGTTTTGATGGCTTGTTGGCCCTTATTGAGTCCTGGCTGCTTGGACACCAACAAATTGTGCAGCCACTGAATCATAACGATGCGACGGGCGTCAGCAAATTGATGCTTGCGCAACTTGATCGATCTGGGCCATTGGTGGGGTCAGCAGGACTTAAAAATGCACATTTCACAACCTCAAGGCACTCAGGTGGATGGGTGATCACAATTTTGAGGAATTTTATTTTTCACGCTTTAAATTATTGATTGAATTTGAAAAATCTGATAGTTTCCGCAGGGTATTTCTCAACTTGAAAGTCAATAATAAGGGCATCCGTTTCAGAGAGCAGAATTACAAGCCTTACGGATATAAGTGAAGCTGAGGTAGGATTCCAAAGCTTTTTTATATAACTAAATTGAACGCACCATGTGGTGCTGTACTTGGAGGAACAACATTGTTTAACCTAAAGAAATCTTTACTTGTTGCGGCTGTTGCTGGCGGACTTAGTTCTGCAGCCTATGCCGATACAACAACTCTTCGTATTCAAACGCACTTTTCACCTGAAACCCACAACGGCAAAGCTGCTGCAAAATGGGCGGAAGACGTTACTACAATGTCTGGTGGAGATATTCAACTTGAGATGTTTTATTCATCCTCAGTTGTGAAATCTGTTGAGACCTTCGATGCGGCGGTAAACGGCATCCTTGATTGTGACATGACTGGTGGCTCGTACCAGGTTGGAAAGAACAAGGCATTCCAATTCACTGGTGACTTGATGGGCGGCTACTCGAATCCATATCAGATGTTGGGATGGTTACTACATAACGGTGGTCGTGAAGCAGTTAACGAACTCTACAACAGCTACGACATGCAGTTTGTTGGCTGGTGGGTTCCTGGTCCAGAATCTCTGTCTTCAACCAAGCCAATTCGCAACGTTGGCGATTTCAAAGACTGGAAATTCCGCTCACCACCAGGACTTGCAACACTTGTGTTCGCAAACCTTGGTGCATCACCCATCGTTATGGATTTCAACGAAATCTTTACTGCACTTGAAACCGGTTTGATCGATGGAGCGGATGCTGCAAATGTCAGTACTAACGTAGGTCTTGGCCTTTATGACATCGCATCTCACACCAACTACCCCGGTTTCCACTCTATGCCTGCTGATCACTTAGCCTGCAACAAGAAAGTCTGGGACAAAATGTCTGATGCTCATAAGCGAATTCTTGAAGTTTCAATGGAATCATTGGCACTACGAATCGCTACTGAAACAGCCATCATGAACGCGAAAACCGCACAGGAACTGGCAGACAAAGGCGTCAACCTGTATGACTGGTCTGCAGAAGATCTTGACCAATATCGAGCAGCTGTAAAAGCTGGTTGGGAAGAGTTCGCTGACAATGACCAGGCTAAAGCACTGTTGCAATCTCACATCGACTTCCTGGTAGATCAAGGCGCAATGCAGTAATACCAAGAATGGTGTACGAGCTAGTTTGTCAAGCTGTGTACCCCAATCAATAAATTGGTGGGGCCTTTCGGGGCCCCTCTTTTTATTCTACCGAACCGTTCGCCTGATTCTGTAGTTTGCAATAGTCTTAACACAACTAATTTGGGCGCAGCGTTTGTTGTGTTGAGTGTTTTGTCCTGGAGACGCACATGATCGAACACGAAAGAAAAGGCTGGGTAGATGCTATTACCTGGCGTTTCAGTCGAGTGGCTTTGTTAATGCCGGCGTTTATCGTTGCCATCATGACCTACGAAGTGTTCATGCGCTATGTTCTGGAAAAACCCACCATTTGGGTCAACGAGATGAGCCTGTGGATAGGTGGCTGGGTTTATCTCACAGCTGGCATTTACGCCATGCAGCAACGCGCGCATATTCGCATTACTATTCTCTACGATATTGTCCCTCGCTGGCTACGTAAGCTATTCGATGTTATTTCCGTTTTACTCATTATTCTATGGGCATTTTGCACAGTGTGGGGCGGTTTCAATGAAGCCTGGGATGCCATTATAAATTGGGAGCGTTTCGGTACCGCTTGGGATCCACCAATACCGGCGACAACGCAACCACTCATTCTCATTGCATTGGCCATTATCGCTGTTCAAGCCCTGTCGAACCTGATCACCGACTGGAACGACGACGATGTTGACGTGGAAGATGAAATGCAAGCGGAAATCGAAGAATTAAAACGTGCTCAAGGTGTCGATACCGACGTACTAGGCGGTATAGGGGAGAAATAAAGTGGACATCGGAACAATTTCCCTGGTACTGCTTATTTCGCTACTAGTTCTGTTAGCAATCGGCATGCCCCTGGGATTTGCATCAGGCATTCTTGCCGTTGCGGTACTGGTTATGAAGTTTGGTCCAGATTTCCTGTTTAATGAGTTTGGACGGGGACCACTCAACATACTTGTACAACGGATGTATGGATTAACCACAGACTACGTCATCATATCCGTCCCTTTGTTTATATTTATGGCAACACTGCTGGAACGTAGTGGTATTGCCAGAGACATGTACAACTCTCTAAGCGTATGGCTTAACCGAACACGCGGTGGTATCGCATTAGTCACATCAGTTATGGCCGTTGTCATGGCTGCCATGTCCGGCATCATTGGTGGAGAAGTTGTGCTACTTGGCCTGATTGCGCTACCGCAAATGTTGCGTCTGGGCTACGATCAAAATCTGGCAATCGGAACCATCTGCGCATCCGGTTCGCTTGGCACCATGATCCCTCCCTCCATCGTACTAATCATGTATGGCCTCATCACTGAAACATCTATTCATGCCTTGTTTCAGGCAGCATTTGTCCCAGGTTTTCTGCTTGCCATTTTGTACATGATATACATCATTGTTCGTACCCGGATGAACCCGTCATTGGCGCCACTGCCGGAGCGCGGACCCGATGACATGGACGGTCGCACGAAAGCAATTTATGGCTCAGCACTCATTGCATTGCTGGCGGTCGTAGCATTGGGTTTATTGATATGCAGAGCACTGTTTCTCGATCATTTCGACCGAATAAGCGAAGAGCATTCAATGGTTGGTACAGGCTTCATTACAAAGGCTGGCATTGCTCTAGCGTTGCTCCTAGCTTATCTAGTGTTTTATACAAAGCCGAAGCGAGTAAAAGCCGCCTGGGATGTGGGCAAGGGCATGGTTGCACCATTAGTGGTTGTGTTTGTGGTGCTAGGTTCAATATATGGCGGCGTAACAGGAATAACCGAAGCCGCGGGCATGGGTACAGTGGCAGTGCTAATACTCATCATTCTACGTCGGGAATTTTCCTGGCGGCTTGTTTATGAAGCCTTGATGCGGACATTCAAATCTACCGGCACTATTATTTGGGTAACCTTAGGCGCCACTGCGTTAGCAGGTGCGTATACCATTGTTGGTGGACCCACATATGTTGCAAACTTGATCATCGGCGCAGATTTACCCACGCTGGGTGTACTGTTAATGATGATGGCAATTTTCTTGTTTCTCGGTGCATTTATGGACTGGGTTGGCATCGTGTTGCTGGTTATGCCTGTGTTTCTACCCATAGTCGCAAAGCTACCTGTGGAAGAACTGGGTCTGTTTGGTCCACTGGCTGACGCTCGTTCCTTTGTACCTGTGTGGTTTGGAATATTGTTTTGTGTAAATATGCAAGTCAGTTTCTTATCACCGCCGTTCGGACCTGCAGCGTTTTATCTAAAGTCCGTTGCGCCACCGCACATTACGTTGCCGGCTATTTTCAGAGGATTTCTGCCGTTCATCATGATCCAACTCGTTGTACTGGCGATCGTGTTGTTCTTCCCTGAAATTACCATGTTGTTTGCACCTACTCGCTAGCGTGCCTGGTTTTAGCTGATTCTGAACGAATCAAACTTACACGGTAAATTATTTCTTATGCATGATTGGCCAAGGATGGCTGATGTTGTCAATATTCTGTGTAAACACAACCTTAATACTTAGGACCGTGCTGTTGTTACTCCTCGCCGTTTAGACCATTGGACACCAAAGACTAGGGTGTTATGGTGCTTCCTATAGATTTAAACGAGACAATCTATTAAATCATCGTATTTAACCATTGCTGCAGGCTGCGCTCTAAGTTCAGTACTGGGCACTATCCACGCATTCTCTGTGTTTATACCTGGCTGGGAGAGTCAGTTTAGTGCAAACCGAGCCAGCGTCAGCTTCACCTATTCAGCAGCATTAGTTTGTCTAACCATTGCGGTACTACTCGGGCATCGAGTGTACAGGCGGTTGCCTCCTCACCTGATGTTTCTAGGTGTTGGGTTGTTCACCAGTTTAGGGCTTCTATTCTCCTCGCAGAGTTCGTCACTTCATAGTTTGTATATCTACTATGGTCTCGTTTTCGGTGGAGCTAATGGTCTTGGGTACGGATTCGCACTACAGCTGGCCGGCCAAGTAGCCAGAACACGACGTGGATTGGCGATGGGATTGGTTACCGCTTTTTACGCGGTTGGTGCAACTTTGGCGCCCATACTATTTAGACATTTAATAACAGTAGGGGGTAATCCGTTTGCACTTAGATCCATGAGCATGGTTGTTTTGCTAGTAGCTTTGGTATCTGCCTTTGTGATTTATAAAACTCGACCGAGCTTTATCAGTGAAACTGCTGCCACCGTGAAATGCTGGTCGCCAAGCTTTGTTCGAATACGAAGAACTCTCTGGCTTGCTTACGGCTGCGCGGTGTGTGCAGGCCTCATGCTCATTGGGCATGCATATAGTATTGCAATCTGGCTCAATTTCGACCTATCTACCGCCACTTGGAGCACAACCCTGATCGCTTTTTGCAATATGCTCGGAGGATTCTCAGCCGGGTACCTAGCGGATCGTTGGTCCAGCCAAGGTTTACTTCGTTGGCTGCCACTACTGAGTGTCGTTGGCTTACTACTGCTAGTGATACCACTGTCATCATGGTCCGTTATAGCCTTCCTTGGATTCGGGTTTGTGGGATACTCATATGGGGCACTGATTGCAGTATATCCAGTAGCAGTGGTCGATACGTTCGGCACTATAGCGGCAACTCGCGTTTATGGCCAGGTGTTTACTGCTTGGGGTTTAGCGGGATTCATAGGGCCATGGTTTACCGGTTGGCTCTATGATATTACCGGCACGTATACAGTAGCGATCATCACCGCCATGTTACTCAGTGCCGCTTCTACAGCTACCGTATACCGACAACTTGATATACCGGGTTCGATTTCAAGTTAGTACAGCCCCAGAACACCTAGCTAGACTGT
>JAHQVR010000097.1 GCA_019634245.1 Gammaproteobacteria bacterium | reverse complement strand
TTCGCGAGCGCATCACCTAGTATGGACGGGTCTTCGGGCATGTATCCCACCGGACCCAATTCAATACCCGTGTAGCCCGCTGAGTGGCAGTCAGATAATACGCTTTCCCAGCTTGGATTCCGTTCATCGTTTGCGAATTCGACACCCCATGAGCAGGGGGCATTGCCTATTTTTATCGTCATTGTCTGCGCTTTGCAACCGGTTGCATTTATTGTATCCTCGAGCCCACAGACCAGTCAACGCGCGTGTTCAATCCGTTGCTGAGTCACTTCTTCGTATCATTGAGTCACATCTGATGAGCAACAACGATAAGACTATCTCCCTCACCACAGCCCAGGCCATCATCCGATGGTTGGTTAACCAGTACATAGAGATCGATGGTCAAGAGGTTCGCTTATTTGGGGGTGGATTCGGAATTTTTGGTCATGGCAACGTGCCTTGTTTGGGTGAAGCCTTGTATCAGCACAGAGATGAACTTCCTCTCTACCGAGGACAAAATGAGCAGAGCATGGGGTTCGCCGCCGCAGCTTATGCAAAGTACCATCTGCGTCGGCGATTTATGTTGTGCACTGCATCCGCTGGACCAGGAACCTCTAATTTAGTCACGGCATCGGCTTTGGCTCATGCTAATCGACTGCCGATGCTCATGTTGTGTGGAGATACCTTCTTAACTCGGTTGCCCGATCCGGTGTTGCAACAATTGGAAAACTTCGACGATCCAACGGTTGGAGTCAACGATGCGTTTAAATCGGTCACCCGGTATTGGGATCGCATCTGTCACCCTGCACAAATAATCCAAACATTGCCACAGGCCATAGGTACGATGCTTGACCCAGCCGATTGTGGGCCAGCCTTTTTAGGATTACCTCAAGATGTACAAGGTTGGGCATACGATTATCCTGTCAACTTTTTTGATAAAACGGTTCACCACATTCGTCGACAAAGCCCCGATTCTAAAGAGCTTATGCAAGCCGCGGAGCTGCTGCGCAAAGCTACCAAGCCAGTCATCATTGCTGGGGGCGGTGTTCAATATTCTAAAGCCGTGGAAACGCTAACAACGTTTGCAGAAACCCACAACATCCCGGTAGTAGAAACCATTGCCGGGCGTGCAAATTTAGTGGCTGCGCATCCGCTGAACATCGGACCATTGGGAGTCACCGGTTCCAACTCTGCTAACGCGATAGCGGAACAAGCTGATGTTGTGTTGGCTGTTGGCACTCGTTTGCAGGATTTTACCACCGGTTCCTGGACAGCGTTCGCCAAAGAGGCTCGATTCATATCGATCAATGCTGCTCGACATGATGCGATGAAGCACCAGTCTGTATCGGTTGTCGGAGATGCAAAGCTTGGACTTCAGGCGTTGGGTGCCAGTTTAGATACCTATCGTACATCAGAAGAATGGGTTCAATCAGCTCAAACAGAACGAAGTCGTTGGGATTCTTATGTGGCCGTTAACGTTGCGCACGGCAATCGACCAAATTCCTACGCTCAGGCGATCGGCGTCGTCAATGAATTATGCGATCCGTGCGATAGAGTGGTGGCCGCCGCAGGAGGTCTGCCAGCTGAGGTATGTGCAAACTGGCGAACGCTTGAAACTGGAACGGTTGATGTTGAATTTGGGTTCTCGTGCATGGGCTATGAAATTGCGGGTGCGTGGGGTGCTCGAATTGCTCAGAGTGAGAAAGAGACTGAACAGGATACTATCGTGTTCACCGGAGACGGCTCTTATTTAATGCTTAACTCCGACATCTACTCCTCGGTCTTGAGTCAGAAGAAACTTATTATTTTGGTTCTGGATAATGGCGGTTTTGCTGTCATTGACAAATTGCAAAACAATACCGGGAATGAAAGTTATAATAATTTGTTTAGCGATTGTCCAACCATTCCAAATCCTATTGCTGTGGATTTTTCAGCGCATGCGAAAGCTCTGGGTGCGCGTTCGGAAAAAGTTGAGAATCCAGCCGAACTCGCAGAGGCCTTCAAGCGGGCTAAAGCTGCCGATGAAACCTATGTGATCGTTATGAATGTCGATCCCTACGAAGGCTGGACCACAGAAGGCCATACTTGGTGGGAAGTGGGTACGCCATCGGTTTCAGAGAGTGAAAGAGTTCGTTCAGCACATACGGACTGGGAGTCCAGCCGTGCAAAACAACGCAAAGGTGTGTAGTTGCAGTGGCTGACCTATCCCGTATCGCCCAAAACCATTTTATCGTCTTAGGAAGGGCGGGTATGGATTTCTATCCTGACCCACCTGGTACCAAGACCGAGGAGGCGACCCGATTTTTTTCTTGTCTTGGTGGTTCCTCCGCTAATATTTGTGTGGCAATAAATAAACTAGGCGGTCGATCAGCTCTAGTAACGGTTGTATCTGATGATGCCATTGGACGGTTTTGCCTCAATGAATTGGATAAGTACGGAATAGACCGCACCCATGTGAAATCGGTGGGCGGAGAATTTCGCAATTCCTTAGCTGTGGTTGAGAGCCGAGTTGAGGATCATCAATCAGTTATCTACCGAAATGGCGCCGCTGATTTTCAAATGAGTCATGAGGACGTCACCGCTGTTGATTATTCTCAGTATGCAGCACTCATTACCACCGGTACAGTGCTGGCGGCTGAACCCTCACGCTCGGCCGCTTTCAAGGCATTTGAATTAGCGAAGGCAGCCCAATTGCCCCTGATATTTGATCTGGACTATCGACCGTACAGTTGGGTTTCTGCGGCGGATGCTTCTGAAACGTATTCTCGTGCAGGAGAACTGTGCGACATCATCATCGGTAACGATGTTGAGTTCGGTTTTATGGCCGGCGACTATGACAAAGGACTGGAAAAAGCCCGCCATTTGGCTACGTCAACGGCCAGTATCGTGGTGTACAAGATGGGTGAATTGGGTGCTATCACGATAACGCCCAACGAAGAGTTTAGAACCGGGATATATCCAGTCCAGGCGTTAAAACCCACCGGAGCAGGCGACAGCTTTATGGGTGGTTTTATAGCTAGTTTGGCAGCGGATCATGAATTAAAACAGGCTGTATTGCGCGGTTCAGCATGTGCAGCCATCGTCGTAGCTAAAGTGGGTTGCTCTGTCGCGATGCCGACCACTAACGAAGTGGATGAGTTTCTTAGAAGCCATTCCGGACCGACAGATCCATCGTCTACCTAGTCTGTTCAATAACAACCTTTTTATCACCCAGAGACTAACCGCTCCAATATCGGCTAAGAGAACAACATGCACATTGCTCCATATGATAATCACAATAAACCCGTTGTCGATGTTGATAACCCGACGGTGCCACTGAATTATTTTAATATTGTTAAATTAACCAAAGATCAGGCGTTTGACTATCAAGTGCCCGGATATGAAACCTGTATTGTGCCTGCTACTGGAACAGTGAATGTCAATGTAGAAGGGGTTGCGTTTCCAGATCTGGGCAACCGCAAAGATGATGTTTGGGGCGGTGAGCCAGAAGGCGTGTACGTCCCCGTTGGCAGTAAGGTCACGTTCGATTGTGTGAGCGACGCTGCAGAAGTTTTTGTGGCTGGAGCTCGGTATGATCAGGTGCTTGAGCCGTTTGATGTTCGCAGTGCCGAACTTGATTTGGTGCAGTATGGTTCGGACGAAACCAAAACGCATCGGAAGATTAAGCATATTCTGGGGCAAAAGCAACACGATAAAGTGGGCCGGCTATTAGTGAGTGAGCTGTTTACGGTGGGCGCCGGGGGGTGGTCAGGATTTCCATCGCATAAACACGACACTGATCGCCTACCGGATGAAACCCGGCACGACGAAACCTACAATTTTCGTTTTAAACCCAATCACGGATCTGGGGTACAAATGCTTCAACGGATTGATAATGAACCGGGTGATGCCTATCACATCGTCGATGGTTCAACGATCTGCCTGGATCGCGGCTATCATCCCTGTGCTGTATTACCTGGGTATGAGATGTACTACTTCACTATCCTGGCGGGTTTGAGTCAACGATCTTTGGTGCAATTTTTTCAACCCACGCATGCCTACCAAATCGAAACTATTCCTGGTATCAAAGATATGATTGCAAAATTTAAATGACCGTTGCAACGCTTTCCGATGTGTTGCAGCCAGCATTGCGACATGGCTATGCCGTAGGAGGGCTCGTTACTCTTGGTTGGGAAGATATGCGAGCCTATGTTTCTGCGGCAGAGAGTTTGGGCGTGTCGGTGATATTGCAAGCTGGTCCGGGGTGTCGAGAGCATACGCCGATCCCAGTATTGGCAAAAATGTTTTTACATTTGGCTGAATCTGCCTCTGTACCGGTGGTAGCCCATTTGGATCACGGGTATACCCTTGAGGAATGTCGAGAGGCCATAGACCATGGTTTTACCTCTGTGATGTTTGATGGTTCCCGAAAACCATTGAGTCAAAACATCGATGAGACTGGTGAAATAGCGCAATTAGCCCATGCAGCCGGAATCTCATGTGAAGGCGAAATCGGTTTTGTCGGCTATTCAGGCGGTGAACAATCCAATGGAACCGACCCGAATGAGGCTGCCCAATTTGCCGATCAAACTGGTATCGATGCAATGGCGATATCGGTGGGTAATGTGCATTTGCAGCAGGACAAAGAAGGTGGATTGGACGAGGAAAGGGTTGAAGCCATACAAGCGGTCACTTCGGTGCCTTTGGTCATTCATGGTGGCTCTGGAGTTCCAGTAGAGCAGCGAACTCGTTTGGCTAGAACTACCCATATTTGTAAATACAACATTGGGACTGAATTGCGAATGGCGTTTGGTAAGGCGTTGCGTAAGGTCATTAAAAACGATACCGAAACATTTGATCGTGTTGCACTGCTCAAACAAACCCATGACCCCATGGTAGCTGTCACCCAGCGTGTTTTATCAGCGTTGGGACCACAATGAGTGGTGTGGTTCGAGCTTCACAGATAGTTTTTCATATCGCCGACGGCGACCGTCTGTTGTCCGCCAAAGATAGATCTCACTATCGCGCACACTCGTTTGATACAGAAGGGTTCATCCATTGCTGTACAGAACACCAGCTTGCTGGCGTGGTAAGTCGTTACTATCAGGGCATTGAAAATTTAACCTTACTGGTCTTAGATGGCCTGGCGTTTAACGAATCGCTTGTCATGGAAAATACTGTGGGTGGCTCTGAGCTGTTTCCTCATATATACAGCGAGATACCTTGGGCTGCCGTTATTGATACTCTTAGTTTTAATACCTCCAGGCTTCCTGACCTGTCTCGCTATCGTTCAAATTAGATGCTGGGTATTGCGGTTTTTTGTTTATTGTCATTGCGTTGGTAGAATAATGTCCTTGGCCAATAGTGGGAACGGATTTTTAATGCTGGGTTTATCGCGTTTTGATCATTATGTGTCCTTACTAGAGAGAACCAGAGACTACTATGTCCAGTGATCTAACCGTAATGGCTTGTCAATTATCGGTGCCGGCAACGCCCACCGAAAAGGCGCGTGAACGGCATGTAAGTCGGTGTGTGGCGCTGATCGATGCTGAACTAAATAAAACAGGTGCCGATTTGGTGGTGCTACCTGAACTCAGTACCATAGAGTATTCCCGAGAGAGTTTTGAATGTCTCGCTGAGCTTGCTGAAAACGCAGACGGACCAACCTTTCGACAGTTTCGAGAGCTGGCGAAAAAACACAACACTACCGTTGTCTATGGCATTCCGCGGATAGAAAAAAACGGCTATCGGATTAGCCAGGTAGTTGTAGCGCCTACGGGTGAGTTAATCGGTTACTACGATAAATTACATAGAGCACAGTTTGGTGCTTCTATGGAAAACGAGTATTTCAGCGCAGGTGATCGTGCCTTTTTGTTCAGTGTCAACGGTGTGAAGATTGCGCCAGTTATTTGTTACGACATTCGTTTCCCGGAGTTGACTCGGCAATTATCAGTTCATCATGGGGCTATGTTGATCCTACATTGTGGTGCCTATGCTAGGGATGCATCGTTTGCCAGTTGGCATGCCTTCGCGAAGACACGAGCGATGGAGAATCAGGTGTATCTACTGAGTTTAAACCGAGCGGGGCAAGAGTTCGGGCATTCCATTTTCTGTGGGCCATGGATAGATGAATCTATCCCGGCAGTAGAGTTCGATGAGTACAACGAGTGTTTCCAGCATTTAACGATCGATCTAGAGCGATTGCATCAGGTGCGAAAGGAGTATCCCTTTTTAAAGGACCGTAGGTCCTGTTATTCAAACCTACTCTAGTCGGATATTCTTAAGACCGAGGCTTAAGATTCTCAGGATCATATAAGGGTTTGTACCCTACAGCCTCAACCACGATGTCATAAGTTTGGTTAAAGTATTCCACTTTCAGTAACTGGCCCTCTTGGCAGTATTGGTACGGCAGATAGCCCAAAGCGATATTTTTACCGATAGAAGGGCCAAAAGCAATACTGGTTGTGTACGATCGACGACCTTTGGAATCTATGAGAACTTCGTGAGTTTTGTGATCTAGAATGGGCAGTGTGCCTACTGGGTAACGAGCCACACCTGTAGAGTCGGTGTTATCCGGCATAGTCATTGTGCATAGGTAAGCTGCTTGGTTCTTGAGTGTTCGCGCTTCGAGATACGCTGACTTACCCTGAAAATCTGCATCCTTAACTTTTGGTCGCGCCAGATCGCACTCAAGTAGATTATATTCCGTTAGTAAATCGGCGTTTTGTAGTCGAAGACTTTTTTCCAAACGTCGGCTATTAGCATAAGTTTCAACCCCAATGGGTGTGACGTTATGTTCCGCGAGTGCATCCCATAGCGTAAGCCCGTCTTCATAGGGAAAATGAAGCTCCCATCCTTGTTCGCCTACATACGAAATACGAAAGGCCGACACATTAACGCCTGCTAGGGAAATGTTTTTCACTGCGGCGAACGGGAAATTCTCTAATGAGAGTGCCTCTGGGTTATCAACTACCTTTTGTAGAGTAGTTCGTGCATTGGGTCCCCAAACACCCAGGCAGGCATAGTCGGTGGTTCGATCACTTATCAGTACATCGGTAAAATCGTGATCCTCGCTCATGCGTTTAAGCCATACAAAGTCGCGATTGCCAGAATCGCCACCGTCGATAATGCGAAAATGATCCTCTGCTAGTCTCAGTACTGTTAGATCGGCGCGCACGCCTGCTGTATGGTCAAGAAAGTGTGTGTATATACCTTTGCCTACGGGTGTATCTCCCGCAACTTTTGCCACACAGGCATATTCCAGTAGCGCGGCCGCATCGTTACCTTGTACATCGTAAATAGCAAAATGTGAAAGGTTGACCATGCCAACATCTTCAGAGAGTTGTAAATGTTCAGCGTTCGACACTCGCCAGAAATGCCGATTGTCCCATTCTGATTCTCGAACTGGTATTTGATGGGCAAATTTTTCTAGTAAGTGTTCGTTACTGGCATAGCCGTGGGCACGTTCCCAGCCGGCGGCTTCCATAAAGTATGCTCCCAATTTTTTTTCGCGTTCGTAAAACGGGCTTCTTCGAATTCCTCGACCTTTCGTATAGGGTTCGCGGTTGTGTACTGCCGGGTTGTAAATTTTAAAAGCGGTTTCATAGCAACGATCGTGAATGTATTGCTCTTCTTGCTGAAATGGGTAGTAGCGCGATACGTCAATACCAAAATGATCGAGTTCAGTTACACCATCTGTCATCCAGTCTGCGATTACTTTGCCCGTTCCAGGCCCATCTTTGACCCATACCGAGACGGCATACCACAAACCTCTAACATTGGCCGATTCTCCAATAGAGGGACCGCCATCGGCTGTCACCTGCAAGAGTCCGTTAAACGAGCGTTTTTCATCAAACCCCAATTCACCCAAAATTGGGGTTAGCTCCATGGCTCGCTCCAGCGGTTCCATGATTTGATCCATTTCCAAATCACGTTGAGAGGGTGATAACCGGGATGCCTCTTTTTCCAATAGATCACGGGGATGACATAAGCGTGGTTCAGATTCTTCATAGTATCCCCACTCAATCATCCCGCCTTCTGAGGTTTTGGGGTCGCCGGTATCGCGAAGATAGGCCGAGTTGCCTTGATCGCGAAGTAATGGCCAGCCAATCTCCTTTCCGGTATCTTTAAATTCATCATATGGACCGAACCAAAGAAGCGGATGATCCACGGGCATCACTGGCAGATCCTCACCTGCCATCTGTGCAATTAGGCGCCCCCAGAGCCCAGCGCAAACGACGACGTACTCAGCTGCTATGTAACCTCTTGTCGTTTCTACGCCGACTATACGACCCTCTTTTATGTCCAATCCGGTGGCGGACGTATTGGCAAACGTATTTAGTTTGCCAGTTTGCTCTGCGGCTTCCACAAGATTACCCGCGACCACTTGTGAACGCGGTATCACCAATCCCGCATCGGGGTCCCAGAGCGCTCCTTGTATTTGATCTTCCTCCAGCAATGGCAGTTTCGCCTTTGCCTCAGCTGCACTTATCAGTTGGGCTCGAGTACCAAACGCTTTTCCAGAGGCGACTTTGCGCTGCAACTCGGCCATTCGGTCGTCATCGCCGACGCGCGCCACTTCAAGACCACCTACTTTAGCGTAGGCACCTCGCTGTTCATAAAAATCGATACTGTACATCGTGGTGTGACAGGTCATCTGATCATGCGCAGTGGCGTAGCAGAAGTCCGATGCGTGAGCAGTCGAACCAATATCGGTGGGAATCGCTGATTTGTCGATACCGACGATATTGTCCCAACCCCGTTCAATCAGATGGTGGGCAACTGACGCACCGACAATACCGCCTTGGCCAATGATGACTACCTTTGCGCTTGGAGGGAACTTTGCCATGAAGTGACTCAACCGTTCATAAGATTGACAGATCGGCAACTAGCTGGATGGACTGTGAATCGCCGATACGTCCCAATACACGCTATCAACTCTTTATCAATAGGTGTATTGAGTTGTCGATATTGTACGAAATGCAGGTGAGTAAAGTTGGCTAAACCCGACCAAATTCACCCGAATCGCGTCTGATTCCAGACGGTTTTGGCTAGAAGCCGCGAGCGCCATCCGCTGAGTGGCGGTTCTTCTTCTGGGGCTGTCCGTTTAGCCACTGTCGTGACTCGGTGTTGGTTGCCTAAGGTACGCTGAGGTGTTTCTGCCACCAGCGAGAGTAACCCAGGCTCCTGTAGAATAGAGCCCAGTCATTTGCAAACTCAGTGAGGAGCGCACCGCCATGAAGCCAGTGGTACGAGAAAAGATCGATAGAGCATCTAAGGATGTTATTAAAGGGCTGGGCGACTGTGGAGTCGCGACTGTGCATGAGTCGCAGGGTAGGCTGGGGTTACTGCATTCCTATATGCGGCCCATATACTCTGGGGCATCTATTGCGGCACCAGCCGTGACCATTCTTGCACCGCCAGCGGATAACTGGATGCTGCATGTGGCCATCGAGCAGCTGCAGCCAGGTGATGCTCTTGTGCTAGCGACAACATCACCTTCGGATGCGGGATACTTTGGTGATTTGCTAGCAACTTCAGCACAGGCCCGTGGTTGCGTCGGTTTGATTATCGATGCAGGTGTTCGCGATGTGAAAGATCTTACACAGATGAATTTCCCGGTTTGGTCTAAGGCGATATGCGCGCAAGGCACAGTAAAAGAGACCTTGGGTTCTGTGAATGTGCCCGTGGTGTGTGCTGGGGCACTCATTCATCCTGGTGATGTAATCGTTGCCGATGATGATGGCGTCTGTGTGGTAGAACGCCAGAATGCTGAAATCGTTCTTGAAAAGTCTATGGAGCGAATAGCCAACGAAGAGGACAAACGGCAAAGATTGGAATCTGGTGAACTGGGTTTGGATATGTATCAGATGCGCGACAAACTCAAAGAACGCGGTTTGACCTATGTCTAAGGCCATTCGATGCATGTGGATGCGAGGAGGAACCTCGAAAGGGGGCTATTTTCTCGCTGACGAACTTCCGGCTGATAGAGATAATTTTTTATTACGTGTTATGGGTTCTCCTGATGAGCGGCAAATTGATGGAATGGGAGGTGCTGATCCGCTGACATCCAAAGTTGCCATTGTCCAACGCTCAACAAAGCCGGGCGTCGATGTTGACTATCTGTTTCTGCAAGTAGCTGTGGATCAACCGGTTGTATCGGATGCGCAGAACTGTGGAAATATCCTTGCTGGGGTAGCGCCATTTGCCATTGAGCGCGGATTGCTAAGCGCCAGTGAACCGACGACTGAAGTTACCATCTTTATGGAAAATACTGGGCAAATTGCGGAAGCAACAGTGAGTACGCCGAACAAATCTGTGGTCTATAGCGGGGACTCACGCATTGACGGTGTTCCCGGGAGTGCAGCTGCGGTACCGATTCAATTTAAAGACACTGCTGGATCCAGTTGTGGTGCCTTACTACCGACGGGAAACTCCGCAGATCTTATTGATGGTTGTCGTGTGACGATGATTGATAACGGGATGCCAGTGGTTGTTCTGCTGGCCAGTGAGCTTGGTATAGAAGGTACGGAAACTCGCTCTGAGCTAGATCAAAATGAACACTTAAAGCACCGTCTGGAGTCTATTCGTTTGCAATGCGGACCGATGATGAACCTTGGCGATGTCGGCAGCAAAACTGTGCCCAAGATGACGATGGTCAGTTCGAGCCAAGATGGGGGTGCGATTTCCACTAGAACCTTTATACCTCATCGTTGCCATGCCAGTATTGGTGTTCTTGGGGCTGTGAGCGTTGCAACGGCCTGTTTAATCCCCGGTGCTCCGGCGGCTGAAATAGCGCACATTCCCGAAGGATCAGAGAAAACGCTAGAGGTAGAACACCCCATAGGCAAAACGGCAGTCGTTGCGTCTATGTCGGCCGACGGTGAGGTGGCCACCGTTGCCATCTTGCGTACAGCGCGAAAACTCTTTGATGGAGTTGTTTTTACCTAAGGAACAGACGATGTTAAGTTGGTTGTCTGGAGTGCTATGCTAGGCGTTGTAGCCTATCAATCACAGAGAACTTCCTGCAGCTTGATAATCTGGTACTTTGATCTTGTCTTCAAACAATAAACCTGCAGAGTCGTTGACTCTTGCCATCGCTCAATTGGAGCCTAACCCGGCCAATGTATCTGGGTGTGTGTCCGAAATAGAAAAGCTATTAACGAGAGCCGCTAAGGCTGGCGCAGATCTCTTGGTGGTGCCAGAGATGTATACGATGGGTTATGAGTTAAATCTGCCGGTGTTACAGCAGCTAGCTGAACCTGCCGATGGTCCATTGGCATCCCGTCTGGGACAGCTATGTCAAACTCATGGCATAGGCATCGCTTACGGTTTTGGCGAGCAGGTCGGTGATGCCGTGTTCAATTCCGTTCAGCTTCTTGATGCGGCGGGAGTATCAAAAGCCGTGTATCGAAAAACTCACCTTTGGGGAGACCTTGATCGGAACCTATTTTGCCCCGGTGAAAACTTAGTGGAACCTGTTCGTATCGGTGATTGGTCGATTGGCCTACTCATATGCTATGACATTGAGTTTCCTGAAGCGGCCAGATGGTTAGCCATGCGCGGAGCAGATCTTATCTTAGTTCCCACGGGGCTGATGACACCGTGGCGTGATGTGGCTGAGAAGGTAGTGCCGGTGCGGGCATATGAAAATCAGCTATATCTAGCCTACACAAATTATTGTGGCCGCGAAGTTACTCAACACTACGAAGGTAGAAGTTGCATCGTTGGGCCTGACGGTATCGATAGAGTTCGCGCCGATCAGTCACCAGAACTTTTAATAACAACGCTGGACAAGACGCACATCAATGAAGCGCGAAGGGCTCTTCCCTATCACAGGGATCGTCGACCTGAACTTTACGCACGCTGAGTTTGAGTATGAGCGCAATCAGCGTATTTGGTCCGGATTTTCCGTTTGCCTATGATGATTGGCTCGCGCACCGTGATGGGCTCGGTGAGCTGCCGGTGGCCTCCCGTGGCCAGCGAGTCGCCATCGTTGGAGCGGGCTTGTCGGGTTTGGTTGCAGCCTTTGAATTAATGCGTATCGGATTGAGGCCCGTTCTCTACGAAGCCGGCCGCATGGGCGGTCGATTGCGTTCGCAAGAGTTTGAAAATGCGCCTGGAATTGTGGCGGAGTTGGGGGGTATGCGGTTTCCGGCTTCAGCGACGACATTTAATCACTACGTCAATTTAACCGGCTTGAAAACGCAGCCTTTTCCAAATCCGCTCACACCGGCTGCTGGTAGCACCGTAGTAGACATTGCTGGTGAACCTGTGTATGCAAACACGCTCGATGACCTACCGGAGATCTACAAACAGGTTGCGCTCGCCTGGCAGCAGAGTCTCAATGTCGATGCCCAGTTTGAACCGCTACAGCAGGCCATTAAGGATAGGGATGTTAAGCGAATAAAAGCGCTATGGGATCCGTTAGTGCGCGATTGGGATGAGCGTACTTTTTATGATTTTCTAGCGAACTCTGATGCCTTTCGCCGGCTCAGCTTTCGGCATAAAGAGATATTTGGGCAGGTGGGATTCGGCACAGGTGGTTGGGATTCTGATTTTAAAAACACCATGTTAGAAATATTGCGTGTGGTATTAACCGATTGTGATTCAAGCCAATCTTTGATTGTCGGTGGTGCAGAGCAACTGCCAAGGCGCTTATGGGAACATCAGGTAAAGCCTAATCTCGCTAGCTCAACCATAAGCTTGTCAGATCTTAATAACGGTGCTCCACGCGGGGCGGTCACACACATTAAGCGTGCGCCTGATATGAGCTTGCAAGTCTCCGATCAGTACGGCAATGTTGATCACTTTGATGCAGTGCTTGTGACCTGTCAGAGCTGGTTGTTAACCACCAGTATAAAAACAGACGAACAGCTGTTTTCTCAGGCGCATTGGATGGCGCTAGACAGAACCAGTTATATGCAGTCATCGAAAACTTTCGTTATGGTCGATCGACCCTTTTGGAAAGATAAGCAAGATCAAAGCAATCGTGATGTTATGAGTATGACATTAACCGACAGACTAACCCGTGGAACCTACCTTTTCGACAACGGGCCGGACAAACCGGCCGTGATATGTTTGACGTACAGTTGGAATGCGGATGCATTGAAGATGCTGCCACTGAATGCCACACGCCGGGCAGATTTGGCTCTAGATGCACTTTCACAAATATACCCAACGGTTAATATCCGCTCGCACATTATCGGAAAGCCGATCACCATTTCCTGGGAGTCGGATCCGAATTTTCTGGGAGCGTTTAAAGGTGCATTGCCAGGGCATTATCGCTACAACCGTCGTATGTACACCCATTTTATGCAACAGCATATGCCCGTTGAGCAGCAAGGTATTTTTATCGCAGGAGATGATGTTTCCTGGACACCGGGCTGGGCAGAAGGGGCTGTTCAAACAGCCTTAAACGCTGTGTGGGGCATTGTTAGGCATTTTGGTGGCCGATCAGCGGCATCTAACCCTGGGCCAGGCGATCTTTTCGACGCCTGTAAACCTCTAGATTTAGAGGATGGGGATGCGCATTAGGGTTTTTGGATCAGCTCTGTGACGCCATGGCGAAAAATAGACCTCCCTCTTGCCACAAGTCGACGTCGATACCATTAAGTGTGGTTTGCTGACTTGGAATTTTCTGCAGTGATTTCGAATTACCAGAGACAAACAAACTGACAGGCTTTCCTGTTGCGATATCGCGAAATTTAATGTGTGCGGCCAATTGTCCTGCTAATGAACAGTATCGAGACCCTACCAATTCATATTGTCCACGGACAGCATTAGGCAAAGTCAGCGAAAAAGGCAGTTGATGCATGGAATTGTCCAGTTCCACCAGCGAGTCTCCGTGATATTCCAAATCCAGACGCGTGGTGTGATTCATCGCTACTTCTTTTAGCGTTTGCTGCGCGCGCTCGGTGTTAGCAGCAGCGCTATAGAGCCAAACAGCCACAACAGCCATTAAAGCAGTCGCGGCGACAGTCCGGATGCCAATAGAGCTAGTGCTGCTGATAACGAAGGCCATGAAAGCATTACGATGGGTTGTCCAGTTAGAATCCTTTTTCGCATGCTCAGCCGTAATTCCAACCAACCGATCCAGACGATCTGGATTCAATTGCACATTTTGATAGTGTGCTTTTAGGCGTTTATCTTCTTCGTTCATGAGTCGCTCCGTCGATTGCCAACTACCCGTAGCTGAGTAGTGGCTGTGGACTCCAGTTGGAGGCGTAATTTTGCTTTGGCTCGATGTATCAAACTCAGGATGGTACTTCTGGATTGGTTATTTAATTTACCGATTTCAGCTGCTGTGTAGCCTTCGAATACCCATAAAAACAAAGCTTCACGTTCGGCATCTCGAAGAGTTAGCAGGGCGGCTGCTAATCGATGGTCGGTACTAGCATGCGCCACGGGATCAAGTGCCAGGTGATCGGCTAACTCGATTTCATCGATCGGATCGGCGGGAAACTTCTGCCGGTGCCGAAAATCGTCGATGTATAGATTACGAATCACTCGAAAAAGTAGTGGCTTGTCGGGTGTAGCGCCATACTTTTTAAGAACTTTTAAACAACCTTCGTGAACCAGGTCCTCTGCCATCTCAACGTGCGACGATAATGCATACGCATATCGATATGCCGATTGCAGTAATTCCTTTAGTTCTGATTCTGTTGAAGAATTCACGATTATTAAGCGTTGTGCTCGATTTCTACCAGTTTATTTATAGCGTTAATAATACCCTGATGACTACCCGCTATTGAATTACCGGTGCGGTATTTTCCGTTGACAATGATACTGGGTACGCCGTTGATGCCTGCCGCCTGCGCCTTAGAGATCGATCTTTTGATGGCGGTGTCAACGGCGAACGATTTCATAGCCTTTTGAAATTTATCGGCACTCACTCCTAACTCCAACCTCTCGACAAACTGTGCAATGTTTTTCGGGTTTCTCATTGGTTTACGATCTTTGTGGATTCGATCGAACATCTGGTCGAAGAACCCCTCGTTGATTCCAAAGGCTTCAGCAGCATAGAAGGCCCTAGAGTGTTGTTCCCACGAGGGGTTCAACGGAGGAGCTTCACGGACAAAACTGACATAATCTGGTTTGGATTTATCCCACTTGTTGATCGCAGGTTCAAACGCATAGCAGTGTGGGCAACCGAACCAAAAAAATTCAAGCACTTCGATCGAATTACTGTCGTCCGTTGGCATTGGGGTGCGAAGCACCTCGTACCCTTCAGCAGATTGTGAAAATGCTGCGCTTGACCATGTGACAGAGGCTGAGCCGGCCATCGCTGCAAGGTAGCCAGCGCCTAGTGTGGATTTGATAAAGAGTCGTCTGGAGTTTTGCTTTGGATCTATCATGCCTCTGTCTCGTCAATTTACGTCGTTGGTTAAAGTTGTCGGCTTCCACCGACTCCGCTTGGAGGCTGGTTTATCCATCCGGTTCCCAGTCGCCATGCCTGTGTTCTCAACGTTCCAGGTAACAGATTGATTGCGCCTGGCGAGAACCTGGTGCATCGGTTTCGTGAATGGGATTCGATTTTTATTAGAGGCGCCAATTCAGGCAAAGGGCTCAAACCGACCTCATGGGCGCTGTATCTGGTCAAATTGTCGCGATCTGCTTGCAATGCGTTATGATTGTGCCCACTATAATGGTTCAGTCAGCGACTGCTGGCTAAATAAATACATTGATGACTCAACGGGGTGCCGCAAGGCTGAGAGTATCTACAACCCGTAGAACCTGATCCGGTTAATGCCGGCGTAGGAATTGAGTGTTGCGCTTGGTCCGTTTAGTCATCATTTTTGCCTGATTTACTCTGGAGATGACTTGTGACTAGTACTAACCGCTGTGGCCTAATAGCCGGCCTATTTTTTCTTTTTGGTGCGTTTCCCGTGGCGCACGCCTCTCAGACTCTAACTGTATACACCTACGATTCATTCACTTCCGAATGGGGGCCTGGACCCATTATCAAAACTGGTTTTGAAAAACAGTGTGATTGCACATTGAATTTTGTCGCTATCGATAGTTCTGCTGGGATATTAAATCGGGTACAGCTAGAGGGTGATTCTAGTTCGGCGGATGTAGTGTTAGGTCTTGACTACAATCTGATGGCGTTGGCAGAGGATACTGGACTGTTGGTGGAGTCTGGTGCTGATTTGTCAAGCATATCCTTGCCTGTGGATTGGGATTCAAACATCTTTGTTCCTTATGACTTTGGACATTTTGCTTTTGTATACGACACTGAACAATTGCCGGAGCCTCCCAGTAGTCTGGATGAGCTGGTGAATGCGCCCGATGATTTGAAAATTATCATTCAGGACCCGCGCACTAGCACGCCAGGTTTGGGTTTGTTGCTTTGGGTTAAGTCGGTTTACGGTGACAATGCGGGCCAAGCGTGGGAAATGCTCCAACCTAAAATCCTCACCGTTACTAGCGGATGGAGTGAAGCCTATTTTTCTCTTTTTCTCAATGGAGAAGCTCCCATGGTGCTAAGTTATGACACATCACCGGGATACCACATGGCCGTGGACAAAACTGAGCAATACCAGGCGGCCGCGTTTGCTGAGGGGCATTATCTCCAAATCGAAGTAGCAGCACTTCTGAAGAACTCTGAACAGCAAGCCCTGGGTAGAGAATTTTTGCAATATCTAATTAGCCAGGAAGCTCAATCGGCACTACCACTAACAAACGTTATGTATCCAAGTATCGATATTGGAGATGCTTTACCCCCAGAATTCGATAAACTCATACAGCCAACTAAATCACTGTTGATCGATACAAACGAGGTGCGGGATCAGCGTAAGAACTGGATTAGTGAGTGGCTAGACGCTGCAAATTGAATCCTTTCGACAGAACTCAGTTGATAACACCAGAATGAGTGCGGTGAGTGCTACAGAAAAATGGTGGCTTCCCGGCGCTCTTGCAGTTCTGCTGCTTGTACTACTCGCCGGTTTGCCACTTTTTACACTGATATCATCGGCTAGCGACTTGTCACTTAGCCATGTTTTTGGCAATTCATACTACATTCGTGTTATTTGGTTCAGTTTTTATCAAGCGCTGCTGTCGGCGCTGTTGTCGGTTGTTCTCGCCATTCCTGTTGCGCTTTCTTTGTCAAGGGAGAGACACTTCTGGGGAAGACAAACGCTCATTCATTTATATAGTTTATCCTTAGTGATTCCCACTCTGGTGGCCATTTTCGGATTAGTGGCTGTGTATGGACGTACAGGATGGTTAAATCAGATTCTCACCGAATTTGGCTGGGATCGATTTTCAATTTATGGGTTGTCAGGCATTCTGATTGCGCATATCTTTTTTAATATGCCTCTGGCCACTCGAGTATTTCTACATTCGTTGGACAGTATTCCCAATGAACAGTGGCGCCTGGCCACTCAGCTGCGCATGAGCGCTATCGCTCAGTATCGGTTTATTGAATGGCCGGCTATGAAGTCACAACTGGTCGGCTTGTTCATGTTGATATTTACTTTGTGCTTTACCAGTTTTACGATTGTGTTGACCCTGGGCGGTGGGCCAAGAGCGACTACCATCGAGGTGGCTATATATCAAGCTCTGCGATTTGACTTTGACTTAAATTCGGCGGTTTCTCTAGCAATAGCTCAATTGCTAATCTGCACTGTATTGCTGTTTGCCAGTTCGTTATTCAAACAACAGCGAATAGTGAGTTTTGGTTATCAGGCAAAGAATAGCCTTTTTAAACCGGTGCCAGGAACTCGGTGGCTCAACGGTTTAATTATTAGTATAGCGGCGGGATTTGTGGTGCTGCCTTTGTTGGGTCTGATGATTTTTGCTATTAACCCTGCCACTGTCGATGTACTGCTTCATCCGAACACCATAAAAGCGTGTGTGAATACGGTGGTGATATCGATTTTTTCAGCGGTAATTGCATTAATCATTGGTTTAGGGCTGCTAATTACCTCCCGACATCTTCGCATTCGGCTTTTACGATCACACGTAGGGCTTTGGTTACAGCAGTCTGGTAATGTGATTTTGGCCATGCCGGCAGTTGTGCTGGGGACTGGGCTATTTTTACTCCTTCGGGATGTCGCGGATGTTTTTTCGATCGCCTTGGTGCTCGCCATGATTATAAACAGTGTTATGGCGCTTCCGTTTGTTTTGCGAATACTGGATGGTCCTTTGATGAAGGCAGGTGCTCAACATGACCGGCTCGTCCAGTCTTTGGGCATCATGGGCTGGAGTCGATGGCGATTAATTGACTGGCCTTTGATTCGAAAGCCCATTGGTTTTGCCTTAGGGATATCCGCAACATTATCAGCAGGGGATCTAAGCGCGATTGCCTTGTTTGGCTCTGAGCGGGCACTCACTCTTCCGCTGCTATTGTATCAACGTATGGGCGGCTACCGATTCTACGAAGCAGCCGCTACCGCAGTGCTGTTGCTGTGTGTTTGTTTTACATTGTTTGTACTCATCCAAAGTCTTTTTGGAAGCTCTGATAATGCTGAAGCTTGATAAGCTATCACTGCAACTGGGTGGCAATAAGTTTCACTTTACCTTGCAGGCAGATACCAGTCGTGTCAGTGCGGTATTGGGTAAGAGCGGATCTGGCAAGAGCACCTTGCTGAACTTGATAGCCGGCTTTCTAAAACCCGATTCAGGCGAGCTCTACTGGCAGGAGCATTCGCTTCTTAATTTTTCAGCGAGTGCAAGACCCGTGACGTCTCTGTTTCAACAGCACAACCTCTTTTCGCATTTAACGGTGCAACAAAATATTGGCCTAGGAGTAAACCCCAATCTTAAACTCAACTCTACAGATCTTGACAACATTGATGAAGTGTTGCGTGAAGTCGGTTTAGAAGACTTCTCCACCCAACGCGCCGATACCTTGTCTGGCGGCGAACAACAACGCGTCGCGCTGGCGCGATGTTTATTACGCAACCAACCGATCTTACTGTTGGATGAGCCGTTCAGTGCGCTTGATGAAGCAACACGGTTTGATATGTTGGAGTTGACCTCAAAAGTTATAAAAAACCATCAACTCTGCGTTGTTTTGGTTACACATAATACAGACGATGCGATTTTTTTAGAGGCCCAGCAATATGATCTAGAAGGTGGCCGATTAATTCCTCGCTGAAAATTAAGCCACTAGATTTAAAGTGTGAATTAACGAGGCGAGTGGTATTTGTTCAAGAAGTGCCTTGGCTGACAGGTAGCAACGCCTACCAACGCTATTTTTGTTCAAAGTCGTTTCCGACCCAGAGGTATCTGTTAGCGCAATTCTGCGCTAATGATGCAGAATAAGACTACAACTGGCTAGTTGGTCCAACGAATCTAGCGAGTCCCGAGCCGCGCTGAAAGTTGAGCTGTGCAGAGGCCATGCCTATAGTAATGGGTAACAGCTACGCTATCTAACTAGGATGGATTTGAGCGTTTTACCTGCAACTTCAAATTCCTCGACACCACAGCCGAACACTGCTTATAATAGATTTGTGTATACAACTCCTCACATGATTCATCCCACCATACGTCGTGCTACCGGTTGCGACCTCGTCGTGTATTGAACGTTCTATAGCTCTTGTACGTTCTGTAACTCTTAAAGAAGGGCCTTTCTGTAGTTCGATCCTGCCAATGCAGAATGGCAACAGGAAGACATTGGTTTCCAATTAAAAAGTATGTAACCGGGCAACCCATGAAGTGTAAAAAAAATCTGCGCCTTGCCGTGGATATCGGCGGCACATTCACTGACATAGTGTTGATGAATGATGAGGGTGTTGTTGTGTCTTCAACAAAAATCCCTACCACTCATTCTGACCCTAGCATGGGCGTGCTAGGCGGATTAAAGCGAATGCTGAATGAAACCGGTTCCTCGATTCAGCAAATTGGCCTGTTTATACACGGTACAACGCTTGCCACTAATGCCTTGATCGAAAAACGCGGCGCAAAAGTGGCTAGCATTACCACAGAAGGCTTTCGTGACATTCTCGAGATCGCGTACGAACGCAGATACGATCAGTACGATGTAATGATCGATAAGCCTGATTTGCTAGTACCTAGATCTCGGTGTTTTACTGTACCAGAAAGAATATCTTGGGAAGGTGAAGTAATTGCACCTCTGGATAACAACTCCATTACTTCTTTAGTAAACCAGATAGATGCATGTGGTGCTTCGGCCATAGCCATTTGTTTATTACATGCCTATGCCAACGGTAAGCACGAACAGGCAGTACGCGAGAGTTTATTGCAACGAAGACCACAACTTTCGATTTCAGTCTCTAGTGAAGTAAGCCCGGAAGCACGTGAGTTTGATCGTCTGTGTACAACGATTGCGAATGCCTATATTCAGCCCTTGATGTCCACGTATCTGACTAACCTTGCAAGCGAGGTTAAATCCACAGGACTTGATTGTCCAATACTGATGATTACAGCAAGTGGCGGTATGACCACCATTGAAACCGCTGCTCGTCTGCCCATAAGACTAGTGGAATCAGGGCCTGCTGGTGGGGCTGTATTGGCAGCTCGAATCGCTGAACAGTGCAGTGCTGAGTCTGTTCTGTCATTTGATATGGGCGGGACCACAGCAAAACTCTGTCTTATTGATAATTATCGCCCACAACAAGCCAGACACTTCGAGATCGCGAGAGCTGCGCGCTTTATCAAAGGTAGTGGCATGCCGGTTAGGATACCGGTGTTGGAGATGATTGAAATTGGTGCTGGTGGTGGCTCCATTGCTCAAGTCGATACACTCGGTCGACTGCATGTTGGTCCGAAGAGCGCTGGCAGTGAACCTGGACCCGCAGCGTACGGCAATGGAGGTCAGAGAGCGACCGTTAGTGATGCAGATCTGGCGTTAGGATATCTCGACCCTGATACCTTTGCAGATGGACTGATAAAACTGGATGTTGCTGCTAACCAAAAAGCGTTACAAGAAGATATCGCGAATCCCCTTTCACTCAGCGTGCAACAAGCGGCTTCCGGTGTGAGCAATATGGTTAACGAAAATATGGCGAATGCTGCGAGGATGCATGCAGTTGAGTCAGGCAAGGACTTAGGTGACCGACTCATGATCGCTTTTGGAGGCACTGGGCCCTTGCATGCGACCCGAATCGCACGACGCGCCGGGGTAAAACGTATTCTGGTGCCACCCAACCCGGGTGTCGGTTCAGCGGTGGGTTTTTTGTTTGCACCAATTTCGTTTGAAATAGTAAAAAGCCATTACACATTACTCAAAAATATTAATTTAACTGACATCAATGCTTTCCTTGCAGAACTTATAAACGACGCTGCGGCCGTTGTAAAAACAGCGACTCGTGAAACGGAACTTGAACACCACTGTGTTGCTTTCATGCGCTATCAAGGCCAAGGACACGAAATTGAAATTACATTACCCGCTACACAGTTGAACAATAGTCATGTCAATACACTGGAGGCACTGTTTGACGCGGAGTATCAACGACAGTACTCACGGCCAGTACCCGGTATGTCTATCGAAATTCTGAATTGGGGCGTGAGTGTTTCAACCGGGAAAGATGATGCCCATCGCCGAAATGAACCTGATACGTCCCATGCAGGCAAATCCAGTGCAGGCGATGCTGTCATAACGCGCAAGATAATTTGCGATAAAACAGGCGAGGAAGTACACGCTCAAATTATACAACGTGATGCATTGAAAATCGGCGACGAAATCACCGGACCGGCATTGATTACTGAGC
>JAHQVR010000096.1 GCA_019634245.1 Gammaproteobacteria bacterium | reverse complement strand
GTTACAACAGCTAAAATTCGATCCCATTTCCATGATCATTCTCGTAGTTTTCCTGAGTCTATCGACGATGTTGATTCAGCGCTTGATTTACTGCTGGATGAATTTGTTATACCGGGCTTTGCGAGTAATCGTCTGACCTTTGTAGTTGAATACCCGGCGTCGCAGGCAGCGTTAGCCAGAGTGAAAAAAAACAGGGACGGTATTGAAATCGCCCTGCGTTTTGAGGCCTTTTTGGGCACCAATGAATTAGCCAACGGGTTTTATGAGCTGGCCGATGGCGCCGAGCAGCTACGCCGATTTGAACAGGACAATGTTCGGCGACAATCGCGTGGTCAAACTCCCATGCCGATCGATCGGGCCTTGATAGAGGCCTTGAATGCAGAGTTTCCGGAGTGCTCAGGTGTGGCTATGGGTTTGGAGCGGGTATTTATGGCAGTGTCTGGTGCCGCCCATATTCAGCAGGTTCAAAGCTTTGGAGCACACAATGCCTAGCGTTGACAGCACAAAGGTGATGCGCATAGCTCATGTGGGCCTAACGCCACTTCGAAAATTGCTCACAGAATTCGGTTTGCGAGTGAAGCTGGTGCCCGAGGATGAAGACATCCCTGGCAGTCATTGGGGCGATGACGAAGCTGGGTTGATCCAGAACACATTGTATGTGCGGCTTGATACACCTATACATTCTGCGCTTCACGAAGCTTGTCATTGGCTGTTGATGGATAATGATCGCCGAGAAACGTTACATACAGACGCAGGTGGCACCGCTGAGGAGGAAAACGCCGTGTGCTACTTACAGATCGTGCTGTCCGAATCAATCGCCGGTTTTGGTAGAGAACGGTGCTTTGATGATATGGATGCGTGGGGATACTCGTTTCGACTAGGCTCTACGCGCGATTGGTTTTTTGCAGACGCTGAGGATGCGCAGGCTGCGTTGGCTGAGCATATCGCGCAGCAAGAGCCAAGGCTTAAACCGTACTGGACGGATCACTAGAAACCTTACCTAAAAACTGACCCATCTTAACGCTGTCCCCTGGTTTCATATCACGACGCCATTGTGCTTGATTCTCCATCAGGACAATTATGGTTGAACCCATATTAAAGCGACCCATCTCAGCGCCTTTGGAAAAACTCATCGAGGCTTGGTCGTTATAGTTCCATCGGTTCACCGTGGTTGTCGAAGGTGGAGTAACCAGTCCGTGCCATACAGTCTCAATGGCAGCGACATTAATTGCGCCCACCAATATCAATGACATCAATCCGAACTCGGTGTCAAATGAGGCGATTACTCGTTCATTGCGAGCAAATAGGTTGGGTATGCTGCGAACAGTGTGCGGTGCGACACTAAAGAGTTTTCCAGGGACATGAATTTGACTGAGTAATTCGCCACTTAGAGGCATATGTAGGCGATGGTAATCTCGTGGAGATAAGTAAATGGTCGTGAATCCGCCGTTGTTAAAGCGAGACACCAATGTTGGTTCGCTGGCGAGCAGCGCATCCAACGAATAGTAGCGACCTTTGGCTTGAAAAAGTTGGTTGTTTTCGATCGCTCCGATTGCCGAAATCGTGCCGTCCGCCGGTGACGCAATTTCATCAGCACCGGTTGCAACGGGGCGAGCATCGGGCTTGAGTTCACGAGTAAAAAACTCGTTAAAGGTTGAGTAGCTTGCCGGATCGGGATTCGCGGCAATGTTCATATCGACATTAAAGAGTCGTATAAAAGTGTTAATGGCTCGGAGCGTGAAGCGGGATGGGCGACGAGTGAGCTTTAGCACTTGCCGAGAAATTAAATGGTGCGGCAGTAGGTATAAGGGCAGTGTCTTAAGCCAATCCGACAACGTTTGTAAGAACAAGGAAGGTTGTCCTAGTTGAAAGCTGCAAGCAGTGTTTTATAGTCAGCCAATACGTCATCGACGGTATGCGGCGCATCGAGTTTGGCCCGTACCCGGTGTTCTGGATCGATCAGATACATTGAGGTTGAGTGATCGACAGTGTAAATACTTGGGTCGTCTTTATCCGCAGTGTAGGAGGCCACGACACCCAATTCGCGAATCAAGTAGGTAATGTCGGCCAGACTACCCGATACGGGTATAAATTCATCGTTAAAATACGTCACGTATTGGGATAAAACTTCGGGTGTGTCGCGGTTTGGATCAACGGTCACAAACATCACTTGCGGCTTAGGGGTTTCAGTATCTTTCAGTTCTTCGACAACGGCTTTCATGGTTGACAGAGCAATTGGACAAATATCCGGGCAGTGCGTGAATCCGAATACGACTACATTCCATTGACCGCTAAGAGAGGTTTGGTCGATGGGTGTATCCGGTCCTTGTAATAGGGAAAATTCAGGAACAGTTTTAAAATCAATAGGCAGAACTGTGCTGTTTTTCAGGCTGTTCTGGATATCGGCGTAGTCGAGCTCAGTGGATGTTGACCGCGTACCGAAGTACATGCCAACGCTTAAGCCAATGACAGATGCCACAATCGCCGGGAGTAATGTTTTGATTTTCGATGCCATCGTTTAAGGATTATACTGCCAACGTGCTGGACGAAACCAACAAATATACGATTGAAGCCGCGGTTCAGATGGTTGCGGCACAGTTAGAATCGGCGCAACTCGAGTTTGGTCATGGGACCGACAACGCATGGGATGAAGCATGCTGGTTGGTGTTGTCGGCCATGGAGTTATCTCCCACAGAGGCACCAGATTTTCAACGAGTATTGACCCCATTTGATTGCAACTCTGTCAATCGGCTGTTGGTGGATCGAGTGGAGCATCGTGTGCCATTGGCCTACCTTACTGGGTCTGCATGGTTTGCCGGACTGGAATTCAAAACAGATTCCCGGGCATTGGTGCCGCGCTCCCCATTGGCGGAGTGGATACTCGAGGATTTTTTTGGTTTCTCGCCGGTGGAAGATCCTAAGGTTCTGGATTTGTGTACCGGGGGCGGTTGCATCGCCATTGCCACGGCCGTTCATCATCCGCACACTCGGGTCCTCGGCAGTGATTTATCAGCTGAGGCCATTACTCTGGCTGAAGAAAATGCCCGCTTGCACCAGGTGGATGGTCGCGTGCAGTTTCGAACCTGTTCATTGTTTGAAGGTATCCACGAACGCTTTGACTTAATCGTATCTAATCCGCCATACGTGGACGCCCGTGACATATCTACTATGCCTGATGAGTATCGTCACGAGCCTGAGATAGCACTTGGAGCGGGTGAGGATGGTTTGGATATCGTATCCCAGATTCTTGATCAGGCCGATCAGTACCTGACCGAGCATGGCATGCTGGTCGTAGAGGTGGGAAATTCGGATGAGGCACTGCAGGCGGCTTACCCTGAACTGCCGTTTTTATGGTTAGAGTTTGCTAACGGTGGTTCGGGTGTGTTTGCACTGACGCGGGAGCAATTAAATAGCAGCTGACCGCAATACATGCCGGCCAGCCGAAGGGGGTATTCCCTGGGTTTTACATATTTAGCTTGAATTGAAAGAACACAACGGCGTTGTTGTGTTGTTCCCCGAAGTCAATTTCGGGCGAACCGCTGACGTTAAGAACAGCTCGTTCCGACAAGGTAAATTCAACGACTGGCAGAGGAACCACTTTCGTCTCTGCTTCAGAATTAGGGTGATACTGCTTATTGAGAATCGTCGCACCGACGATGAAGCGCACTCGGCCGCCTAAGGCTGCATAACGCGGCGTGGCGTAATTCAAGCCAAAGTATTTGGCTTGATAACCAAAGCTATCTCTGGCTGTGCCCACATGAAACCCAAGCTTTTGCGTGGGGGAGTATTCAAAGCCAATGCCTGGAGTAACGGCGTTACGCTTGTCAGCGTTTTTAAAGTGGTAGGCGAAGGTGTTGAAGACGACATAACTGTCGTTTTTGTACGAATAGTCTTCCGCCTGAGCGTTTGCGCTGCCGAAAAGCAACGCCAAGGCACCCAAGCACATCGCTAAATGAAATCTAAATTTGTCGTTCACCAAAAGTTCTCCCTGTTCGCCGATCTACGCGCCGGCTGTTACCTCCCCTTGGGCCACTGCCGGGGAATTGGCGTGCACTGTAAACACACCTAAGTGACTCGACAAGCGAGCACTGAAACACAGGGAAAAACTATATAAAACAATAAGATAGGGTGAATTTTAACGTATGTCAAAAATACGACGGAAGGCTTAATGCAAGCGTAAGTGGCGGATTTTTAAGAGTTTTTTAGCCGCAAAGGGGCTAGTGTGAACTGCGGTGGGTTTTTAGGAAACCAAATTCGCAGTTTTGCGACTACGAATCGAAACTGTGGACCTGCTCAGACTTCCTGTTGCCAGGCCTGCTGTTTTTCGCTGATTAACTCGAACATTTCTTCAGCGAATTGATCCCATTCGGTGCTCGCTCGGTTGGCGTCATTGTCGGGCATACTCACGCGGATTTTCATGAAAGTGCCGTCCAGTTCGGTTTGATACACCAGAGTGTAGGAGGCCAGATTCTGCTGCAGATAAGTCGCTTCGATTCGGGCTACTGTGCTGACCCCACGGACTTTGGTCGCTGCACCTACAATATTGAAATTGGCGTAAATTCCATCCTGCACCGCAGTGCTTATCGCATCGATAGTGGCTTTCGTGGACCCGAGCACCAACTGGTCATGGTCCAGATTACGGTTTTCTGTAGCCACCGGGTAGACATAGACATCGGCGACCCGCCGTTTCATGGTGTTTTGGTACCGAAACGTATATCCCGACTCGGCATCTTCAAAAAAGCGGTAATTTTGGTAGGTAAATGATCCCACCTGGGCGGGCAATCGCTTGATCAGCTCAGGTGCTACTGGGGTGTCAGGGGCAGGCTGAATGCTGGCACAAGCTGACAGGACGAGCAGCAAAAGCAGAACTGAGAATCGATATAAAGCCAGGTGCATGGGGTCACCGATACCAAAAGCGTTACTTCCAGAAACGCAAGATCCACGCCTGCTCCTGTAATGTCCCGGTCAGGCACGCTTCAGGTTCGATGACTAAACTGCTTGCATGCCACGCTCGATATACGTTTTAGCACTTCTCCTACCCCTTGTTTTGTCCGGTTGCATCTCTATGCCTCCAGCAGAACCAGACAACATTTGTTCGGTGTTTCAAGAAAAACGCGGTTGGCACAAAGCGGCAAAAGCCGCTCAGGAGAAGTGGGGCACGTCTATGCATATACCCATGGCATTTATGTACCAAGAATCCTCGTTTGACAGAAATGCCCGACCACCTAGACGCTATCTTTTGGGTTTCATTCCCTGGAAGCGGCCCAGCAGTGCCTATGGGTACGCTCAGGCTATCGATGGCACCTGGCAAAGCTATATAAACGCCACGAACCAGCCGTGGCGGGAGCGCAATAACTTTGCAGATGCGACAGACTTTGTGCATTGGTATATGAATCAAGCGATACAAAAAAATGGCATTGCCAAAACGGATGCGTTTAACCTCTACTTGAATTACCACGAAGGCACAGCCGGATTCGCGCAAGGTAGCTACAACAAAAAATCCTGGTTAAAAAAAACGGCGCTTAGGGTTCAGCGCCGCAGCGAAAAGTATGCGGTGCAATATCAGCGCTGTGCCAAGTCGTTACAGCCAGGCTTTTTTGGACGCTTGATGGGTTGGTAATATCAACGCCGCAGTAGTGGGTTGAGGACAAGGCTCACCAATCGAATAATGCTCGTTCTCCACGTTCATGAGCGATGAGCCAGCGCTTGTTTTCCAAACCACCAGAGAAACCGACCAATTTGCCATTAGCACCAATGACTCGATGACAGGGAATAACGATCGGAATCGGGTTCTTGCCATTGGCGGCTCCTACTGCTCGAGCAGCAGAGGGATGGCCAATTTGCTCGGCGATATCGCCGTAGCTGACAGTGTCCGCATAGGGAATGGCTTGCAAGGCTTTCCAAACCGATTGTTCAAATTCGGTACCCTTGGGCTTTAACGGAAGGTCAAATTCGGTCAGCTCGGCGTTAAAATACGCATCAAGCTGTTCGATCAGGGGTTTGAAATTTCGCTTCGACATGGCGTAGTCAGACCTGTCAGTTACGTGATTGGCTGGCAGTCTTATTGAGTACAGCAGGCCATCTTCACCGAGCAGTTCGAGCACACCGATGGGGCTTTTGTAATGGGTTAATTCCATTCCGACGAGGTTTCGGGGTAATCTTCTTCTAGTGTACTTCGCATAACCTGGAGTGACCAGTCATGGGCTTGTTCAGTAAATTATTTGGCGGTGGTGGCAGCAGCCCCAGCTCAGCAGCGGCCGATCCGGTCGAATACAAAGGCTTTACCATTACAGCGGAGCCGATCAACGAAGGTGGGCAATTCCGAACGGCGGGCACAATATCCAAGGAGGACAACGGCGAGGTTCGAAGTGCGAAGTTTATTCGAGCCGATAACTCGTCGAGTGAGCAGAGTGCGATTGATCACTCGGTTCAGAAAGCCAAGCAGATTATTGATGAGCAGGGAGAATCGCTGCTGGATCGGCCGAACCTTTGAGTTACCTGGCGAACTGGATTGCCGGCGGTGTACTCACCCTCGGCGCCGGTACAGAGTCTGGTTTGGATGCTGAGCAAGTGTTGCTAACCACCCCGGTGGCTATCGAACTATGCGAAGGCTTAAGCGAAGATCAGGCCTTTGATATACCACTGACCCTTCATGCTCAATCCGGTGGGGTGAGACTGACCGAAATAAATTCCTTCCATTTACACAAACCAGGGGTTGTACCGGTGGCAGGTGGAGTCATCGAAATGATAGGTTGGCCGGAATCACCTCAGCCGGGCCAGCCGGTAGTGGTGGTTGATTTAATGCGTGCCCAGAACACCAGCCCGATGGTGCGCGCACGACTGACCTTGATTGATGTCCACGGTCAACATGAACAATGGTGGTTTGGCGCAGACTGTGATGTTCAACGACATCATCGGATGCTACGTCATAACGCCGATTCGATTGCGATTGCCGCTTATGCGCCAAACGGGTCGATTGATCAAGTGCTATTGCTCAATCCACCAGTACCCGTAGGGCGTGCCTCTGTAGCCGACAGTCAAACTCCCACGATTAAAGTCGCCATGGTCGATGCGGGTGTGAACTATCTACTCCCGCAGATTGCATCAAGGCTTGCCCGTAAAGACAATGGTTCGCTGGCAGGTTATGACTTTTGGGACATGGATGAGCAGCCTTTTGATGCACACCCCGCACGCTCACCTTTTTATGTGCAGCGGCACGGCACAGCCACAGCATCTGTGCTTCTGCGAGAAGCAGAGTTTGTCGAGCTGGTGCCTTATCGTTACCCGCGAGGCAATATGCAACGCATGCGAGATTTGCTTGAGCATGCGAACCGGCTAGGTGTGCGTTTAATGGGACTGCCATTGGGGGGAGGGCAACGGGATGCATGGGAGGTGTTCGAACAGGCAGCGGCGGACTATCCAGATATCTTGTTCGTCGCTTCAGCCGGCAACAACGCTCGGAACATCGATCAGCAGCCGGTCTATCCAGCCTCACTGAAAATGCACAACCTGGTGGTGGTGACATCGGTCGATGACTTTGGTCGACCGGCGGATGGCGTGAACTGGGGTTTCGACTCGGTTGACTACATGCTTCCGGCGGAATTTCAAACAGTATTGCAGTTCAGTGGAGATACTCAAGTGGCCTCGGGTTCTAGCTATGCTGTCCCAAGGTTTTTAGCGCTGGCTGCCAAGATTCTGCAACGAAACCCAGAGCAAAGCACCGACGAATTACTCAAAGCGATTGAACGGCGCTTTGCGGATGGGCGAGGTATTAAGTATGTCAACAAAGGATACATCGCCGATCCACTCGCGATTACATTGCCAGAGATCCCGATGGTTGATGAGTATGAATGGATTGCCGACGAGTTTCCTCAACCTGCTGGTGTCGATCTGCTTCGTGTACCTCTGGATGCTTTGGTTTTGGATGATGACTGGGAAGATGAGCGAGTGGATAGGGCGTTGCAACAGGCTGCTGGTATTTTATCTCACTGTGGTTTTGTTCTGAACCCGGTATCGGTAAAACGCGTGGCTGCCCCTGATTATTTAAAAGACTTATCTGGGAACGCATCGCGTACATTGATGGAAGTGCTACGACGAACTGGGCAGAATCGACGGCTCACATTAGTGTTTGCTCGGGATACCACTATGGCCACACAGTTTGATGGCGAAGCCTTTGGTCGAGCAAATACTCGCAACCGACCGTGGCTCCAGGATTCAGTGTGGCTAACCAATGTGGTGACGGACGAAGGCCTGGCATTAGCCCATGAGATGTTTCATGTGTTAGCGAACTCGGGTGATCATGTAGACAACCCAAAAAATTTAATGAGTGAACACACCAGTGGAGATAATACAGCCTTGTTCCCAGGCCAGTGTCGTTTAGCGCGGGAGAAGGCACAGTCGAATTCGTTAGCTAACTGAGTATCGCACCGGTGACTGACCGATCCTGACGACTGAGTAAGTACATCATGGGGCCTACCCGTGTGCTTGCCAACCGAGTTTCAGATTCCATTTCTCCGGGAAAGGCTTTGCGTCGCAGCGCTGTTCGCATAGGGCCAGGGTTGATCGCGTTGATCGCCACGAGTGGATTCCCGTTAGAATCTTTTTTCCCTTCGTTTTCATCGGCCAGCATGACACTCAAATTATGTAGCGCAGCTTTTGACACGCCGTAGGCGCCCCAATAGGCACTGTGTTTTTGATCCAACGTAAACACCATGCTGCCCAGAGGCGATTGTCGAAGGAGCGGCAAGCAGGCGGCGGCAATCAAACGCGCGCTGTGTAGATTGACTGCCATGACCTGATTCCACACGGTTTGATCGAGCGATTCAAGCGGTGTCAGAACTCCCAGATCTGCACTTGCATGCACAACGCCATCGAGTTGGCCAAACTCGGCATGGATGGTATTGGCAAGTTCAAAGTAATCCTGTTCGGGCGCTTGGGATTGGTCCAGAGTGATTAAAGTCGGAGGGTGATTTCCAATAGCGACCAGGTCGTCATAAAGAGTTTCGAGCTTTGTTAAATTTCGGCCGAGAATAATGACGGATGCTCCGGCTTGGGTAGCTGCTTTGGCAATCGCAGAGCCATAGCCGCCAGTGGCACCGGTGATGAGTAACACTCGATCGGCAAGAGCCGATTCGGATAATGTAAACGTCGAGAGCTTCTCTAGAATGAGTTCAGGCATGGTTTTTTTTGGTTCGCCAGGCGATAAAAAACTTGCGAAGAGGTGTCAGTGTAGTCGATAGCGTGGCAATACAGGGAGAACGCTTTTGCCAGTGTCTACATTGTTGTCGACTAATGCGTGTGTGTGTGATTAGGGACTGTGGCAAGCCCCTCTCATTCGAAAGATCATTCAAGCCTTGCGTGATGGCACCATGCGCATCTGCAATCGCTTCGGCGATAAGCTCGCTGCTATTGCCTCTGAGAACGTCATCGGGTGTTGTATTGTGTCGTTGGTAGGCTTCATCGCTGAATACCTCTACACCCATCTTCAACAATGTCGCGAGCCTGCGTAGGCGGTGGTGCTGACCCAAACCTAAAGCCAGTGTTGCAAAACTTTGTGGAGCTTGCTGAAGCGCTGTAAACAACAAAGTTAGACGCGCTTGATAATCCTCTGTGATGCGCTGTTGCGCCGCTGCATCGGTTCGGGTGCTAGCCAAACGTTCGGATGATGTCGCTGATAGTACGCTCAGCAATTGTTTTCGAGAGTCTTCCACCGGGGCTAAAATAGTTTGGCAGTTTCGCGTTTCTGGGTGCCTGGGTTGACCTTCAAAAAGCCGGTCAATTTCCTCATGCCACCAGTGTATTTTGACTTCGGCCACTTGGTGTTCGCGGACCCCATCCAATGTTCGTTCAAGCGTATCTATCAAAGTCAGTACGTGTAACACATTCGCCCGAAGTTCGGGCGCTGTGTACAACAAGCTGTAATACAGACTGGATCCTTCAGGGGGTTCGAGTGTGTTCGCGCTAGTTTTCGGAATCGGTAGCACGAGAATCAGCGACCAGCATATAGTTCACATCATAATCCGCTTGGAGTTTGTAAGTTTTGTTTAGCGGATTGTACGTTAGACCGATCATTTCAGTGACATCACACTCAGCGGCTCGACAAAAACCATGGAGTTCTGCCGGTGTGATGAATTTTTTAAATTCGTGTGTTCCTTTGGGTAACAGCTTCAGAACATATTCGGCCCCCACAATGGCAAACAACCAGGATTTTGGATTGCGGTTGATGGTGGAGAAAAAAAGCTTGCCGCCAGGTTTCACCAATTGGGCACACGCCTGCACCACCGATGCAGGATCGGGTACATGCTCAAGCATTTCCAAACAAGTAACCGCGTCGAAGCTTTGCGGCTGTTGTGCTGCCAGTGCTTCAACAGCGATAGCCTGGTAATCGATGTCTATTTCGTTTTCCAGTGCGTGGAGCCTGGCGACTGATAAAGGCGCTTCGGCGAGATCGATTCCGGTCACAGTAGCGCCGAGCTGAGCCATGGATTCACTCAGAATGCCACCCCCACAACCCACGTCCAGCACCGATTTTCCAGGTAGATCGACACGTTCATCGATCCACTGTAAACGCAATGGATTGATCTGATGGAGTGGTTTAAATTCACTTTCCGGGTCCCACCAACGGCTGGCCAATTCAGTGAATTTTTGCAGTTCTTGTGGGTCTGCATTGGTGTGAGCGGTCATGGCTATAGCTTGTCAGGTTTGGGCGTAATTTGCAGGGATTCTGGCAACGTTTTGAACGCTCCTCAATCACCCCTTAATTAGCCGTGTCTATGGTAAAATAACGGGTCGAAACGATGGTCTATTCAACGGTCCTTCAGACCGGGTAACCCATGTCAGAATTTGCCAAAGAAATCCTGCCGATTTCGTTAGAAGATGAAATGCGGCAGTCCTACCTTGCCTACGCCATGAGCGTTATCGTCGGGCGTGCTTTGCCCGACGTTCGAGATGGGCTAAAGCCTGTGCATCGGCGAGTTTTGTACGCCATGCACGAATCTGGCTACGACTGGAATAAAGCCTATCGCAAATCGGCACGTGTCGTCGGTGATGTCATGGGTAAGTACCATCCACATGGCGACTCCGCTATATACGATTCGATGGTCAGAATGGCTCAGCCGTTCAGCATGCGCTACATGCTGATCGACGGGCAGGGCAATTTCGGCTCTGTCGATGGCGACCCACCCGCCGCGATGCGGTATACAGAAGTGCGTATGGCGAAGATAGCCCACGAGCTGCTGGCCGATATCGATCAGGAAACGGTCGATTTTCTTCCCAACTACGATGGCTCGGAAAACGAACCTTCTGTGCTGCCATCGCGGTTACCCAATTTATTGGTGAACGGTTCCTCGGGGATCGCGGTTGGAATGGCCACCAACATACCACCGCATAACATTAGCGAAGTCACCAACGCGACCATAGCGATGCTCGACGATCCCGACATTACGGTGGAAGGCTTAATGCAGCACTTGCCGGGGCCCGATTTTCCAACCGCTGGCATTATCAATGGAGCTCGGGGAATTCGTGATGCTTATAAAACGGGTCGCGGAAAAATTTATGTTCGTGCCCGTGCTGCCATAGAGCACGACGAAAAATCGGGAAAAGACACCATTGTAGTTACGGAGCTGCCTTACCAGGTCAATAAGGCTCGTTTGCTTGAGAAAGTGGCAGAACTTGTTAAAGACAAAAAAATTGAAGGCATCACCGAACTGCGTGATGAATCCGATAAAGACGGTATGCGGGTGGTTATCGAGTTGCGCCGTGGAGAATCCGGCGATGTGATGTTGAATCAGCTTTACAAACAGACCCAATTGCAGGTGGTGTTTGGTATCAACACGGTGGCGTTGGACGATGGTCAGCCAAAACTGCTGACCTTGCCAGAGCTACTCAAAGCATTCATCCGCCATCGTCGTGAAGTGGTTACACGCCGTACCGTCTATCTGTTGCGCAAGGCGCGTGATCGCGCTCATGTCTTAGAAGGATTGGCTGTCGCACTCGCCAATATCGATCCGATCATACAGCTCATTAAAGAGTCACAAACCTCTGCGATCGCCAAAGAAAAACTCGTGGCACAAACTTGGGAACCAGGCGTGGTTATCCAAATGCTCGAAAGAGCCGGTGCTGCTGCTTCACGGCCAGAGAACCTGTCGGATAAATACGGTTTGGTCGACAACCGTTATCAGCTAACCGAAGTGCAAGCTCAAGCGATACTCGATTTACGGCTCCACCGCCTTACCGGGTTAGAGCAAGAAAAAATCATTCAGGAATATCGTGAGATTCTGGAGAAAATTGAGGACTATCTAGATATCTTAACCGACCCGGAACGACTCAGATTAGTCATTCGCCAAGAGTTGGTGGATGTCATTGACCAATACGGTGATCAGAGGCGCACAGAAATACAAGTCGATCACTCTGAAATGACGGTTGAAGACTTAATCGCCGATGAGCCAGTGGTCGTCACACTGTCCCACGGTGGTTATGCGAAGGCGCAGCCACTGTCTGATTATCGCGCTCAACGGCGTGGCGGGCGCGGCAAGTCTGCCACCGCTATGAAAGACGAAGATTTCGTCGATAAGCTGTTTATTGCGAGCATGCACGATACCGTGCTGTTCTTTACTAGCGTGGGTAAGGTTTACTGGAAGCGTGTTTACGAGTTACCGGTGGCCAGCCGCGGCTCGCGCGGCCGTCCTATAGTTAATTTGTTGCCATTAGAAGACGGCGAGAGGGTGAATGCGGTACTCACTGTGCGTGAATATTCCGCCGATCAATACATCGTATTTGCCACCAGCAAAGGCGTTGTGAAGAAAACGTCCCTAGCTGATTTCTCGCGGCCGCGCAGCAACGGCATTATTGCCATAGATCTTCGTGTCGATGACTTCTTGATTGACGTAGCCCTCACTGACGGCAATAGCGATGTGATGTTGATATCCAGCGGTGGTCGAGCCATGCGTTTTAATGAATCTAACGTTCGCACCATGGGTCGTGTAGCCGCGGGTGTCAGAGGCATCAAGATGCCGGAGCAGGATAGTGTGATCGCTCTGATCGTTGTTGATGATGGTGAAATCCTGACGGCAACTCGAAATGGCTATGGCAAGCGCACAAAAGCGTCTGATTATCCTGCCAAGGGTCGCGGTGGATTGGGTGTGATTGACATCAAAACCACGGATCGGAACGGGCCGGTTGTAGGTGCCGTGCAAGTGCGGGAAGATGATCAAATCATGTTGATCACCGATGCGGGAACCTTAGTGCGCACAGCGGTTAGCGAAGTTTCGGTGCTGGGTCGCAACACACAAGGTGTGCGTTTAATTCGCCTCAATGACGATGAGCAGTTGGTGGAACTGGCTGCAATCGATGAGTCGGATGCCAATGCCGGAACTGATCTGGCCGAAGATGACCTGGATGCTGTGGCCAACACCGGTGAAGCTGCGGACAGTGAAGACTTACCCCACGAATCAGCCAGTGACGACGGTGGTGCTGAGCCAGACGATGCGCCTGAGGAAACTTAGTCACTAGCCATTGGATTGCCCGATGCACCTGCCAAACTGTGCTGCAGGCTCTGTCGATCCTTGGTTGTTCGTGCTTAAATCTACCCGGCGCATGGTGCGCCCCAGGCAGCAATTTTTGCGGGATCTGTGCTTAGCCTCAGTCGTTGCCTGGAACTGATCCCTCGATGGCGTACCTGAGCGAATTTGCCGAAGCGAATAACTGAGTAGAATCATGAGCGAGGAAAAAGACTTAACTGACATACGCAAACGTATCGATCAGATAGATCTCGAAATCCAAGGGTTACTCAGTGAGCGGGGACGCGCAGCGATGCAGGTCGCAGAGATCAAGCAGCGTGATGCAGATGGTGCGCCGGTAGAGTTTTATCGTCCCGAGCGCGAAGCTCAGATTCTCAATGAAGTCGCGCAACGCAATCAGGGACCATTTGACAATCGATCGGTCCAGCGTATCTTTCGTGAAATTATCTCTGCATCTTTGGCATTAGAGAAGCCCCTACAGGTCGCTTATTTAGGGCCAGAAGGCACGTATAGCCACTAGGCCACATTCAAGCACTTTGGTCATTCAGTTCAACCGATGCCCGAGCCTGGTATTGGCGAAATTTTCCAATCGGTAGAAGCTGGTCGTGTGTCCTATGGCGTTGTACCGGTTGAAAATTCGACTGAAGGCACAGTCAACCATACGCTCGATTTGTTAATGGACACTCCATTACGGATCTGCGGTGAGGTACGTTTGCGTATTCAGCATATGCTGCTGAGCGAGTCGGCATCATTAAAAGACATCACAACCGTGCATGCTCATCCACAATCGCTGGCACAGTGTCGCGGCTGGCTTGATACTCATCTAAATCACGCGACTCGTATTCACGAAAGTAGCAATGCTGCTGCAGCGGAAACCATTGTGGGTAAGCCGGGTCATGCCGCCATTGCCGGTGAGACCGCCGCTGATCTCTACAAGCTAAACGCCCTGGTTACCGGTATTGAAGATATTAAAAACAACACAACCCGGTTTTATGTGATTGGCGACAAAGACATTGCGCCCAGTGGGCGTGATTCCACTTCGTTACTCGTGGGCGCTCCACACAAGCCCGGAGGTTTGCGCCGTATGTTATTGCCTTTGGAGGAAGCTGGTGTGAGCATGACTCGAATCGAGTCTCGACCCGGACGCACCAAATTATGGGACTACGTGTTTTTTATCGATGTGGATGGCCACCAGGATGATGAAGTATTGAAAAAAGTGCTGGATACCATGGCTGATGATGCACCGTTGGTTAGGGTGCTGGGGTCTTACCCCAGAGCTTTGTAGCTCGCTCTATGAGTGATTTGAGTTCACTTCACATTTGTATCGTTGGCCTGGGACTGATCGGAGCCTCACTCGCTAAAGCGTTGCGTGCCAATGGTTTTAGCGGCACGTTGAGCGCTTGGGTTCGTAGTGAACAAACCCTGAACACAGCCCGCTCACAACAAGTGGTCGATATCGTAAGTACTCAAGTGGATGTTGCTGCAGAGGCGGATATCGTTCTACTGGCAGTACCGATGGGCGTGATGCGCACACAAATGTCCGCTTTGAATAAGGTGATTAGAACAGACACCATTGTGACCGATGCCGGATCAGTGAAGGGCTGTTTTGTGGCAGATGCCAAAGCCGTTTTTGGCTCGCTTTCTCGGGTGGTCCCGGGGCACCCGATTGCGGGGCGAGAGACGAGTGGTATTGATGCGGCGGAAGCGGAGTTATTCCAATCTCGTATGGTTTTGCTAACACCAACGGAGGAGACTGATGCGGATGCCGTGGAATTAGTTCGACAGCTATGGACAACGGCTGGAGCTAAAGTCGAAATGCTCGGGTATGAAGAGCATGATCGAATATTAGCTGCCACTAGCCATTTACCACACGCCATAGCGTTTGCGCTCGTGGATAATCTTGCCCATGCGGCTTATTCGGAAGGGATTTTTCGGTACGCCGCCGGTGGATTTCGTGATTTTACGCGTGTCGCTTCGGGCGACCCAACCATGTGGCGGGACATCTGTTTAACGAACGGGCCTGCCATGTTGGAAGTCATGGATGCATTCAGCGATCACTTCTCGCTATTGCGGAACGCTATTGAGAAAGGGGATGCTGAAGCCATCATGGCGATTTTTGAACGCGCCAAAGAGGCCAGAGATGATCATGTTCATCACTGGTAACTGTTCGATAACAAATTGGATATTTTGATGACTGGCAGCTCAGTGACTTACCTGGCGAAGGCGGCAACGACCACGGTAGAGGGTGACATCTCAGTGCCCGGCGATAAGTCCATTTCGCACCGGTCGATAATGTTCGGATCGATGGCGCAAGGCACCACTCATGTCACCGGGTTTTTAAATGGAGAAGACAACCTGCGGACGCTTGAAGCTTTTCGCAGTATGGGTGTCCAGATAGAGCGCCCGTCCGACACCGACGTCGTTATTCACGGCAAAGGCATTACTGCGATCACAAACCCTAAAGATGACATCTATCTCGGTAATGCCGGTACCGCCATTCGGTTGATGCTCGGCGTACTGGCAGGCTTAGGAATTAAAGCCACACTGACCGGCGATGAATCCTTATCCGTAAGGCCCATGGGCCGAGTTGTAGAGCCCTTGCGACAGATGGGTGCTCAGATCGATGCCACCGATAAGGGGACGCCCCCGTTAAGCTTGTCTGATAGCGGTTCTCTAACCGCCATTGAATACACCTGCCCTATGGCTTCGGCGCAGGTGAAATCCTGTGTATTGTTAGCCGGTTTGCATGCCAATGGAAAGACAATCGTTCACGAGCCTGATATTACCCGCGACCACACTGAACGGATGTTACGAGGTTTTGGTGTTGAGGTAGAAACAGACGGGCTCACCGTGAGTATTGAAGGAGGTCAGTCCTTAACAGCCACAGACGTCGCTGTACCAGGGGATATATCCTCCTCGGCATTTTTTATTGTTGCAGCGGCTATGAATCCTGGTTCAAATCTACTGATTCGACACGTGGGTCTGAATCCGACACGCACGGGCATAATTGACATCATGCGATTAATGGGTGCGGAGATTGCCATTGAGAATCAGCACGAATCCGGTGGTGAAATCATCGGTGACTTACGAATTCGTGGAACACAGTTGAAAGGTATTGATGTGCCTGAGAAATATGTGTCTCTGGCGATCGATGAGTTCCCTGCAGTGTTTGTGGCTGCCAGTACCGCAACGGGTACAACCCGGGTAACAGGTGCGGAGGAATTGCGAGTGAAGGAAACCGACCGCATACAAGTCATGGCTGACGGACTCCAACAGCTGGGTGTGTCGATCACTCCCACCGAAGATGGCGCGGTCATCGAAGGCGGTGACATCTCCGGTGGCACCGTCGATAGCTGTGGAGATCATAGAACGGCTATGGCTTTTTCTATAGCGTCGACACGCGCTAATGGGGACATAACGATATTGGATTGCGCCAACGTCAACACATCCTTTCCAGGCTTCACCGAACTCGCCAATTCGGTTGGGCTGTCAGTCGCGGCTCTGCCGACGAGCTGATGCCTGAATCGACCGACATTCCGGTCATCACCATCGACGGCCCCTCCGGTGCTGGTAAGGGCACTGTGGCAGCCGAACTCGCCGAATTGCTGGGATTTCATCTTTTGGATAGTGGCGCGGTGTACCGAGCGGCGGCGTTGTTCGCCCTGAAATCGGATGTCGATTTAACCGATGAGTCGGGGGTCGCTGACCATTTGTCAGGGTTTGATGCAACGTTTATCCCCAATGGCGTCAAAGGTGTGACTGTGTTGATCGACGGTGTGGATGTCAGCCAGCAGCTGAGATCTGAAGCCACCGCAGCCGCTGCCTCCAAAATCGCGGCGATCCAACCGGTGCGGGAATTGCTGTTGCCTGAGCAGCGCGAATTTAGGCAAGCGCCGGGCCTGGTGGCGGACGGTCGCGATATGGGTACGGTGGTGTTTCCTGACGCCACGTTAAAGGTGTTTCTCACCGCGAGCGTCGAACAAAGAGCCGAACGGCGGGCTAAGCAGTTGAAAGAAAAAGGAATACCCTCTACTATGGGGGGCTTGATGCAGGAAATCGCTGAGCGCGATGAACGAGACACTACTCGTAAGCACTCGCCATTGGTTGCTGCATCAAACGCGCTGGTAGTCGATTCCAGCGACCTGAGCATCGCAGACGTCGTTGCCTTGATCGCGGCAAAACTACCCAGCGCATAAACAGCCAATCAACGATTGATCGGTTACTTTTGAAAACCACCACTCACAAGTATGTGATGGGTGACTACTTACCTTAAGGTCAATTCCTCAATGTCTGAGTCTTTTGCGGAGCTCTTTGAACAGAGCATCTCCAATACACAAATGAAATCCGGTTCCATATTACTTGGAACTGTTGTCGATATTACGGGCGATTTTGTAATCGTCAATGCCGGTCTGAAATCTGAAGGTGCAATTCCGATTGAGGAATTTGCCAATGAATTAGGCGAAACCGATGTCAAGCCAGGTGATTCGGTTGAAGTTGCGCTGGATTCTGTCGAAGACGGATTTGGTGAAACTAAGCTCTCGAGAGAAAAAGCGCGTCGCGCACGTTCGTGGACGATTCTTGAAAAAGCCCAAGCCAACGATGAAATAATCAAAGGCAACATCACTGGGAAAGTCAAAGGTGGATTCACCGTCGATGTCTGTGACATTCGCGCGTTTCTACCCGGTTCGTTAGTGGATGTTCGTCCGGTACGTGACACCAGTTACCTCGAAGGCAAAGAACTCGAATTTAAAGTCATTAAGCTTGATCAACGCCGAAACAACGTTGTCGTATCACGCCGCGCTGTTGTTGAGAGTGAATACTCCGCTGAGCGCGAACAGCTGCTTGAAAACCTCCAGGAAGGCCAGGAAATTACCGGTATTGTTAAGAACCTTACCGACTACGGTGCGTTCCTCGATCTCGGTGGCATCGATGGTTTGTTGCATATCACCGATATGGCATGGAAGCGTGTGAAACATCCTTCAGAGGTGGTTGAAGTCGGTCAAGAAATGAATGTCAAGGTGTTGAAGTTCGACCGTGACCGAAATCGCGTCTCGTTAGGTCTTAAGCAACTGGGTGAAGATCCTTGGGTTGATCTTACGCGTCGCTATCCTGAGAACACGCGTTTGTTCGGCAAAGTCACCAACATCGCTGACTACGGTTGTTTTGTTGAAATTGAAGAAGGCGTGGAAGGTTTGGTGCACGTCTCTGAGATGGATTGGACCAATCGCAATGTTAACCCCAACAAAGTTGTCGCTCTAGGTGATGAGGTTGAGGTGATGATTCTGGACATCGATCAGGAACGTCGTCGTATTTCCTTGGGCATCAAACAGTGCAAGCCGAACCCTTGGGAAGATTTCTCTGAGTCGTTCAACAAAGGTGATAAGGTCAAAGGCACCATTAAATCGATTACTGATTTCGGTATCTTTATTGGTCTCGATGGCGGTATCGATGGGCTGATCCATTTGTCGGATCTGTCTTGGAACGAAACCGGCGAAGAAGCGGTGCACAACTATAAGAAGGGCGATGAGCTAGAAGCGGTGGTTCTGGCTGTTGATCCAGAGAGAGAGCGCATTTCTCTGGGCGTGAAGCAGATCGAGCGCGATCCTTTTGGTCAATTTATTGCCGACAATCCTAAGGGTACGGTCGTCAAAGGTGTGGTCAGAGAGGTTGACACGAAGCACGCCATCGTGGATCTTGGAGATGGTGTTGAAGGTGTTCTACGCGCCAGTGAGATCTCTAGGGAGCGAGTCGAGGATGTTCGCCAGCAGTTTAAGGAAGGCCAAGAGATCGAAGCGAAGTTCATTGGCACTGATCGAAAATCTCGTATGCTGAGCCTATCCATTAAGGCGAAAGACTACGACGATGAGGCAGAAGCCTTAAACGATTACAGCCAAACCAATACAGAAAGCACAGCGGGTACGCTGGGTGATCTGATGAAAGAGCAAATGGGTGACAAGCTCGACAGCAATGATGGAGAAGTTGCGGGAGACTAAGTACATCCTACACAAGTAGTAAATGTGCGCCCAGGGAAGGGCGCAATCGGTGTGTGATTCACAACGGGTGGTCCGGCAATGAGTGAAACAGATCGTAGTGACAAAAGCCTAACGAAATCGGATTTGATTGAGACGTTAGCCAGAAATCAAAACCATTTGGCCCACAGGGATGTAGAGCTTGCCGTAAAGGGCTTATTGGAAAAAATGAGTCAGGAGCTCGCTAGCGGAGATCGCATAGAGATTCGTGGCTTTGGCAGCTTTAGTTTGCATTTTCGTGCGGCACGCATTGGGCGTAATCCTAAATCGGGTGACGCAGTAGCGTTGCGTGGTAAGTATGTTCCCCATTTTAAGCCAGGTAAGGAACTGCGTGAGCGAGTTAACCAAACCGATCAGCCCCAAGCGGCCCCGCCCTGGTTACGCGCCATCGACTGACACTACACCCTCCACATGTTGAACTTATTGTGGCTCCTGTTGCCCGTTGCGGCAGCTGCGGGTTGGTTTGCCGGCCGCAATGGTGCGGTCAGTGGCAGCAACGATGCCTACTGGAAATACACCAGTAACTTTCACAAAGGCTTAAGTCAGTTGTTTAATGACCGGCAGGCGAATCCTAGTGAACTGTTTGAAAACCTCGAAGACTCCGATCGAGATACCGCTGATACCCATCTGGCCTTAGGCAATTTATATCGTCGCAGAGGTGAGGTTGATAAGGCGATACTCTTGCACGAATCCTTACTCGCTAAGCCTGAATTAGGGGATGAAGTGGCGGCCGCTGCTCGTTATGAACTTGCCCGCGACTACGATTCTGCAGGGCTGCTTGACCGCTCTGAGACCATCTTCCGAGAATTAATTGATCGTGGTCAGCGCGTCGAAGATGCCACAACGAGTCTATTGCAATTACATGAAAGAGAGCGTGATTGGAGTGCGGCTATCGAGGTAGCCTCACAGTTAGCCAAAGTCAGTGGTGAGCCTCGGAACGATTTGGTTGCGCACTATCTGTGCGAGATGGCGGTGCAAGCAGAGAAGGATGGCTACGCCGATCAAGCACCGGAATTGTTGCATAAGGCACTGAAGGAAAATGAGTCCTGTGCTCGGGCGCATATGGCGTTGGCTACTATTGCGATAGCTCAGGGTGATTCGAACACAGCGATCAATCATCTTGATCGCGTGGAAACCCATCGTCCAGAGTTAATGCCGGAGATCATCCAAGGGCGATTTAAAGCGCTAATCCAAAGTGATGATAAAAATGCCCTGCAGGAGTTTATTAAACGCATACAATCACAGCGCAATGCCTATTCGGTTATTCGGACTACACGTGGAGTGATCGAAGAGCACTACGGTCACGAACCTGCTGACAAATTCTTTAAAGAACAAATTCTAAAACGGCCGTCGCTAAAAGGATTACGCGATTGGGCACAGGATCAGCTAGAGCTTTCAAAACCTGGTGAACGCGACAAAGTAGCGGTTATTTGCAGCATGCTTGATCAAGTGGTAGAAGACAAACCGACGTATCAGTGTGAGCATTGCGGCTTTCGCGGCAATGTGTTGCATTGGAGATGCCCCAGCTGCGGAACTTGGGACAGTGTACAACCCATCATTGGGGTAGAAGGTGAATAGACAATGATTATTACCGCATTGGATTTTCCATCCTTAAAAGAAGCAACAGCGTTTGTTGATCGTATCGATCCGTCGTTGACGCGTTTAAAGGTCGGTAAAGAATTGTTTACGGCCAGTGGCCCTGGGTTTGTTGAAGGGTTGGCCAAACGTGGATTTGACGTCTTTTTGGATTTAAAATTTCACGACATTCCAAATACTGTGGCCGGGGGCGTGCGCTCTGCAGCTTCATTGGGTGTGTGGATGCTCACCGTCCATGCCAGTGGCGGGCCCAGTATGCTGTCTGCTGCTCGCGATGCCTGTCCGAAGTTCGTGGGTAACGCGGGCACTAGGATTGTGGCTGTCACGGTATTAACCAGCCTGGATGATGCTGAATTGAAACGCGTTGGTGTTGATGCTGATATGCAAACACAGGTGAAACGCTTAACCGATCTCACCCATGAGTGCCAACTCGACGGCGTTGTCTGTTCACCGTTAGAGGCGGCGGCGACCCGACAACAAACCGATGCAGACTTTTTGATTGTGACACCTGGTGTGCGTCCAGCGATGGCCACCAGCGATGATCAGCGGCGTGTCATGACACCTGTCGATGCCAAAGCGG
>JAHQVR010000095.1 GCA_019634245.1 Gammaproteobacteria bacterium | reverse complement strand
GGCGAAAAAAGTGGCCATTACGGACCACATGCGCGCTATCGGCGCGGCAGTTGGGGCATTCAGGGCACATCCGTGCGCTCCTGTTGTCATTTGTAGAGCTTAGAGACTACTACAAAAATCCATCCGTAGCCAAATAGGCCAGTATTCAGCTACCCTCTTGTAACATTGAATCCAACAACAACCAACGTTGCTTCAGTGTTCCTGAGTTCCAGTGTTCCACTGGGTGTTTTTCGGCCGTTTGTAGCGTTTAAGGAGAGTGGGTATGCAAAGGCGACAATTCCTTCAATGTGCGGGTTTTGCTGCAGTCAACGGTGTCTTTCCAACCTTCTCTCAAGCAGCGGAAAACGCACAAACAAAATTCCTTCTAACTCCGAAAGCGGGTAAAGCAAAAATTGTAGGTCCGTCGTTACCTGCCACTGATATTTGGGGGTTTGATGGACAAGTTCCTGGCAGCCTCATTCGCACCACGCTCGGTGAATCTTTGGATATTCGTGTTCACAACGCTCTCGATGTGCCTACTGCTGTGCACTGGCATGGTGTGCGGCTGCCCAACTCGATGGATGGTGTCGCCGGACTTACTCAGGCGGCCATAGAGCCTGGGGATACTTTTCGATATGAATTTAAAGCTCCGGATGCAGGAACCTATTGGTACCACTCTCATGTCAACGCCTATGAGCAAGTCGGACGAGGCTTGTATGGACCACTCATCATTGATGAACCTGAGCCTCCTTTAGTGGATCGAGATTTAATATGGATGATTGATGACTGGCGGTTACTGGAAGACGCCTCTATTTCAGATGATTTTGGTGCCGGTCATGATTTATCACATGCGGGTCGAATCGGTAATGTCCCTACTGTGAATGGTCGGTTTAGAGACGTTGTTAGGGTGCGCACCGGAGAGCGCATACGGTTACGATTAATTAACGCATCAAATGCGCGAAATTTTGCTTTGTCTTTCGGAGACCTTCAACCGACTGTAATTGCCGTCGATGGACAAGCGGTTAAACCTATGACAGCCAAGGATCCTATCGTGGTTGGGGCGGCTGGTCGAGTGGATTTGATACTGGATATGACCGGCGATCCTGGGTCCACACAACAGGTGATGGACGGTTTTTATCGTGATTCTTTTCTACTTACCAAATTTGTGTACTTAGATGAACCCTTGAGAGACTCAGCGTTAGATACCAGTATCGCCCTACCAGCGCCACAATTGCCAGAGCCGGATCTTTTAAACGCACATAATCAAACCGTGACTATTGCTGGCGGAGCCATGGGAGGGCTGCAACGCGCCAAATTGGACGGTGAGTGGATGAGCCTTCGAGAGATCGCTCAACAAGGATACATATGGAGTATCAATGATGTGGTGGGCAACAAACTCGAAATGCAGCCCCTGATTGATGCCAAAAAAGGCGAGTCGATACGTTTGACCATCGAGAATAAAACTAGGTTCCCGCACCCAATGCATCTACATGGGCATCATATGAAACTGCTTTCCATCGATCATAGCCCGCTTAAAGAACCGCGCTGGGTAGATAGCCCTTTAGTTATGCCGAACCAGGTTGTTGAACTGGCATTCGTGGCAGACAACCCCGGTCGTTGGTTGTTTCATTGTCACGCTTTGGAGCATCACGCTGCCGGGCTCGGAACACTTGTTCAGGTATCGTAGCTAACCAGGAGGGCTTTCTGAAATGTCTATTCATGCACCACGGAATTTGATGATTTCCTGTCTACTACTGCTGTTTATGTCTTTCGGCATGGTCTATGGGCACTCAGGAGCCACTGGAATTGTGAAACAGAGAATGGATGGCATGAAAGCCATGGGAGAAACATCCAAAATAGTGTCCGACATGTATAAAGGGAAGAAGCAGTTTGACCGTGCGGCGGTGGTTGAAGCGGTAGAAGCGTTTATATTGCATGGGGAAGAAATGGCAAACCTTTTCCCTGACACTGATGAAAGTCGAACCGGTAGTAAAACTGAAGCCTTACCGTTGATATGGGAGCGCTGGGACGATTTCAGTGATTACATCGAAGATTTTAATAAGCAGACTCAAAATTTAAAGATGACATTATCGGTTGAACACACCCACGATGAACTTAAAAAAGCATTTTCCAAAACCATAAAAACTTGCTCAGATTGTCATAGGCGCTTTCGACAATCTAAACGTTGAGGGGTAAAGCGCTAAGCTACAAGGTAGTAAACCTGTTGGGGCACTTGGAATGCCAAAACTGTTACTGGCATGTCCTGACCGACACTAATAGATTATGATGGTCTCTCGCGCATCGAGGCAGGAGGCATCCATGGTTATTCCAAATAGTGAAGTTCAGAGCAGTGATACACTGTCGTTAGTTAGCCGAGACTCTCCTCAGACGCTTAAATAGTCGATCCTATGAACAAGCCATCTGCAACGTTGTACAGAATGGTCATGACCGACCATATGTGTCCTTTTGGACTCAAATCCAAAGACCTATTGGAACGCCAAGGCTATGTCGTGGACGATCAACACTTAACGTCTCGCCAGGCGGTTGATGAGTTCAAGGCGGCCCATGGAGTTAAAACCACGCCGCAAACCTTTATTGCCGATGAGCGCATTGGCGGCTTTGACGATCTCAGTGCCCACTTTGGAAAAACGGTAAAAGCCAAGGATGCGGTCACCTACCAACCGGTCATTGCACTTTTTACGATCGCGTTCGCTCTCGCTATCGCTGTAACCTGGTTAGTGAAAGGCACTCTGTTTGTCCCTCAAACCGTAGCCTGGTTTATTTCCATCGCAATGGTGCTGCTAGGTCTTCAAAAATTACAGAATATTGATCAATTTGCCACTATGTTTCTCAACTATGATCTGCTTGCCCAAAAATGGGTGCGCTATGGGTATGTGTATCCCTTTGTGGAAACAGTGGCGGGGCTGCTGATGCTGATGGGGGTGTTAACTTGGTTATCCGCACCTGCCACTCTAATAGTCGCTGGCATTGGGGCAGTGAGTGTGATTAAAGCAGTCTATATAGACAAACGAGAAATAAAATGTGCCTGTCTCGGTGACGACCGAGTTCCACTGGGGTTTGTATCTCTTATTGAAAATTTGATGATGATTGGTATGGCTATTGGGATGCTGTTGGTTTAACAGACCATGTCGAGCATGGGCACGGCTAACCGCTCAAGGCTAACCGCTCAATGGGCATTTAAGTTACCGGATTTCGTGGTGTTGTATTAGCGCCACCGGCTCTGTATTCGTTCTAACGCAGATTTACCCGGGTTCAGTTTTTCATAGGGCAGTGTGGCCATCGCCTGTTCGCTGCTGCCTAACACCGAATGCATCTCCGTTGTACCTGGTTCCAGATAGAGTAATCCAGTGACCACTTCGCCTTTAGCGCGATGTTCTTCGATGTAAGAGATAGCAGCAATCCGATCAGTGGGGTCAAAGTCGGTATCGACGCGTTTAAAACCCACTCGGCTGCCATCGTGCATGGTAATTTTCTTGTACTCTCCGGGATCGACCTGTGTGACGATCTCTTCGTGAATATCAGTGAAGTCGGCGTACACAGTCTCACGCATATTTTCACGAGTATGTGCATAACTTTTAGTCGAGCCTTCGTGGTCATTGAACGTGACACACGGCGAGATAATATCGAGAAGAGCAAAACCTTTGTGTTTTATTGCGCTTTTTATCAGTGGCACAAGATGTTCTTTATCACCTGAGAAACCGCGGCCCACAAATGTGCATCCCAACGAAATGGCTAATAGTACTGGATCGATAGGGGCGTAGGGGTTTGCTTCGCCTTTCTTAGCTTTGCTGCCACGGTCGGCGCTTGCAGAAAATTGGCCTTTGGTTAGGCCGTAGACGCCGTTATTTTCAATCAGATACATCATGTCGATGTTGCGTCGGATAGCATGCGCGAATTGGCCCAATCCAATAGATAAAGAATCACCGTCACCTGATACACCGATGTATTGAAGTTCTCGGTTCCCCGCATTGGCACCGGTAGCAATGGACGGCATTCGACCGTGGACCGAGTTAAAACCATGAGCTCCGCCCAAAAAGTATGTTGGAGTTTTGCTCGAACAGCCGATACCGGAAACTTTGGCGACGCGATGTGGCTCCAGTGCGAGCTCAAAATACGCTTGCATGATCGCCGCTGAGATAGAGTCGTGCCCACAACCTGCACATAAGGTGGACATCGCACCTTCATAATCCCGAATGGTTAGGCCGATTTTGTTTTTCGGCAAACCAGGGTGAGTTATCTTAGGCCTTTTTATATAGCTCATTTAAATCACTCGCTGGCGCGATGCTACGCCGCCATACCCTGTTTGATTAATTGGCTGACTGCGTCCACGATAAAGTCGCTACTCACCGGCATTCCATCGTAGGAGAGCAGGGGTATCAATCTAGCCGGATCAAGCTCCAGTTCCGTGCACAGGAGTTGACGTAGTTGTGCATCACGATTCTGCTCTACCACAAATATCTGCTCGTACTGATCGATAAAGTCCAGAACATCCGCATGAAATGGAAAGGCTCGAACTCGAAGGTAATCCAGATTTGCGGTATTGTTTTTCGTCAAACGGTCTCGCGCTTCTTGAATAGCGGCATCACAACTGCCAATTGAAAGAATGGCCCAGCGTTTATCAGCAGTATCAGTTTTGGTGACAATAGGGGATGGCACCAAGGTCGCTGCGGTATCGAACTTACGACGCAACCGGTCGACCACTTCCTTATATTCATCAGATTTTTCTGTGTATCCACCGAGTTTGTTGTGGCCAGAACCACGCACAAAATACGCGCCTTTGGGATCTACCCCTGGTAGAGTTCGCCAGGGAATGGCATCTCCATCGACATCCAGGTACCGATAGAAAGCATCCATGTCTTTTAGCTGCTCTGCGTCGTACACCTTTCCGCGGTTAGGAACGTAATTCTCATCCCACTGAATTTCTGGGATCATCCAATCGTTCATCCCAATGTCTAGATCGGTGAGTACAATTACAGGCGTTTGTAGTTGTTCGGCCAAATCGAAGGCTGTTTGAGACATGTGGAAACAGTCCAGTGGATCGGCCGGGAACAACAGTACATGTTTGGTATCGCCGTGAGAGGCATAGGCAGCGGAGACAATATCGCACTGTTGCGTTCGAGTAGGCATGCCAGTGGATGGACTTACTCGCTGAACATCGTAAAGCACAGCGGGGATTTCAGCGTAGTAGGCTAATCCTAAGAATTCACTCATCAGCGATACGCCGGGGCCACTGGTGGCAGTAAAAGCGCGAGCCCCGTTCCAATTGGCACCGAGCACCATTCCGATGGCAGAGAGTTCATCTTCTGCTTGGATCACACAGTAGTTATTTTTACCGGTATCAGGATCCACTCGAAGCTGCTTACAAAAAATACTAAATGCATCAATCAACGATGTAGAAGGCGTGATGGGATACCAACTCACAACAGTAGCCCCCGCGTAGACGGCGCCCAGGCCAGCGGTGGTATTACCATCAACCAAAACATGACCAGCGGTTTTGTCCATGGCTTCAAGCTGAAGCGGTAACGGGCATTCAAAATGTTCTACCGCATAGTCGTAACCCATGCGGATGGCCTGCATATTCGAATCCATTAAATGCGGCTTGGCTGAAAACGTTTCTTCTAGCAAGGCCTTAACGACGTCCATATCGATATTCAAAAGGGCCACGAGTGCACCGACATAGGCGACGTTTTTCATTAACACTTTGGCTCGCGCAGACTCAAAGGCTTCATTGCACATTCCCGAAAGCGGAATACCTAGCACGGTAACGTCGTCACGCTGAACGAGGTCCTTACGAGGCCAGGTAGAGTCGTATAACAGAAAACCACCGGATTCTACTTCTGCCAAGTCGGCGTTATAGGTCTCGGCGTTCATCGCAACCATTAAGTCTACTTTCCCAGAGCGGCATAGATAACCATCTTTACTGATTCGGATCTCATACCAGGTAGGCAGACCTTGAATATTAGAGGGGAAAAAGTTCTTACCGGTTACGGGTATTCCCATACGGAATATTGATTTCATCAACATGCCATTAGCACTGGCGGATCCGCTACCGTTTACATTGGCAAGCTTGATCACAAAATCATTCAGCTTGGTTGCAGTCACTGTGTCTACCTCAGCCTACTTGATCGCTTGCATACGGAATATTGACTCGGGACTTTCGCATATCCCATGCACCAGTCGGGCAACGTTCTGCACACAGACCACAATGAATGCAGAGGTTTTCATCTTTAACCATCACTTTGCCGGTTTGGGGTAATGCATCAGAGACATACAGTATTTGTTCTTTATTATCTGCCGGAGCTCGCAATCGGTTGCGCAGATCATCCTCTTCGCCGTTTTCAGTAATGGTGAGACAAAAAGTCGGACAGATATCCATACAGGCATCGCACTCAATACAAAGTTTCTCTGCAAAAACTGTTTGAATATCACAATTTAGGCAACGCTCTACTTCTTTAGCTGTTTGCTCTGCATCAAAGCCGAGCTCTACCTCGATCTTGATGTCTTTGAAACGTTGAGTTAGATCCACGTGTCGCATTTTCAGACGATCGGTTTCATCAAAATCGTTTGAGTAGCTCCACTCATGCAGCCCCATTTTGGTAGAGAGTAGGTTCACGCCACGCGGTGGCCGCTCAGTGATGTCTTCACCCTGACAATATTTGTGGATAGATATCGCAGCGCGGTGTCCGTGCTCCACGGCCCAGATTATGTTCTTTGGTCCAAACGCTGCATCACCACCGAAAAACAAACCGGTGAGTGACGATTGATGGGTAACGGTGTCTACCGTTGGAGCATCCCACTGGTTCATTTCAATCCCAACGTCTTCCTCTATCCAGGGATAAGCATTGTCTTGGCCAATAGCCAGAATGACGTCGGTGCAGGGGATAAGTACCTCTTCGATCACTTCTGGTTTTGACAATTGCCCGTCTGCATCGATCTCATAGTGCAGTTTGTCGAATTTCATACCGGTGAGCACACCGTTTTCAATCACGAAGGCCTTGGGGGCGTGATTAATGATGATCTCAACATTTTCTTCTTCGGCGTCTTCAAGCTCCCAGTCGCTGGCTTTGAACCAACCGCGCGGTTTACGCGCAATAACCTTGACATTTTCACCACCCAGACGTAATGCACTTCGGCAACAGTCCATGGCAGTGTTTCCGACACCAATAATCAGTACATCGCGACCAATCTTGTCGGTATGCTCAAAGGCCACAGACTCCAACCAGTCAATACCGATGTGTATGCGATCGGTGTCGTGCCGACCGGGAAGATCTAAGTCCTTCCCTCTGGGCGCTCCCGTACCGACGAACACCGCATCAAAGCCGTCATTAAGGAGCTCTTTCAGGCTATCGACTCGGGTATTCAGCCGCAAATCGACGCCACGTTCGACAATCTGCGCAATCTCATCATCCAGTACCTCAGCGGGAAGGCGAAAGGCCGGGATGTTAGTTCGAATAAGCCCGCCGGGTTGCGCGTGTTGTTCGAACATCACAATGTCATAGCCCAGTGGAAGCAGGTCATTGGCCACCGTCAAGGAGGCACAACCAGCGCCTATGCACGCTATTCGCTTTCCATTTGCATCACCTTTCGGTGGCAGTAGTGGGCGAATATCATCAGCGAGATCGGCAGCGACACGTTTTAATCGACAGATCGCCACAGGTTCTTCATCCAGCCGTCCACGTCGACATGCAGGCTCACAAGGGCGGTCACATACACGGCCTAGAACGCCAGGAAAGACGTTACTTTTCCGATTTTCGAGGTAAGCACCGGTGTAGTCACCCTGTGCAATTTGCCGGATATAGTGAGGTACGTCAGTGTGGGCTGGGCAGCCCCATTGACAGTCGACCACACGGTGGAAATGGTTCGGGTGGTCCGTATCTGTGGGCTTCATAACAACGTTTCAGCTTGACGCCGTTCCTAGTTAGTGACCAAGCGTCAGAGGCACTTGATTCAATAAGTTATGAGCTGATTACTATAGAGCTCGGTTGGCAAAATGTAAACGAAGACTGCAGATCCAATAGCGATTTAGAGGTCGTTATTTCAGCTAATCCAATATGGGGAAAGCAAAGTGCGATCCAGTTAGGTCAATGCACTCTCTGGAGACGTGGAACTGCGTTCCAAAACCCCTGATTATATGGCTCTCATTGATGGCTCAAAAAAGACTTGTGCAAAACTTTAATCCCTGTAGTATTCTCATCTAAATGTTACCGGTAACATTTTAGCGGCAAAATCGGCTTCTTGGGAGCCAAAACGCCAGAATTTTTCAACTTTTTTCGCTGTCATTTGGATGCCATGCCTAGGATCAAGCTCGACAACCTGACGAAGCGCTACGGCAGTGTGGAGGTGCTGCACGGTATCGATCTGGAAATGCAGGATGCAGAATTCACGGTTCTGGTAGGCCCTTCTGGGTGTGGAAAATCAACCACACTGCGAATGATTGCGGGTTTGGAATCGGTCACCGAAGGCGAAATCTACATCGATGATAAGCCGGTCAGCCGGCTTGAGCCCAAAGAACGTGACTTGGCCATGGTATTTCAAGATTACGCTCTCTATCCCCACATGAACGTAGCAAAGAACATGTCCTTCGCGCTGCGACTGCAGAAAAAACCCAAAAAGGAAATTGCGCAAAAGGTCAACGAAGTGGCAGAGATTCTGGGCCTGACGGACTACTTGCATCGAAAACCGGCAGAACTGTCGGGAGGACAAAGACAACGTGTCGCCATGGGACGAGCACTTACTCGGGACAGTTCCACCTTTTTATTCGATGAGCCCTTGTCCAATCTAGATGCAAAACTACGAACCCAAATGCGTGCCGAGCTGGCGATGATGCGGCAGCGGGTGCGCAAAAACATGATCTACGTTACCCACGACCAAATTGAGGCTATGACCTTAGCCGACCGGATCGTTGTCATGCACGGTGGGGAAATTCAACAGGCGGGTACCCCCGAGGAGCTCTTCAAACACCCTGTGAATCGTTTTGTCGCAGGCTTTCTCGGCACGCCACCGATGAACTTCCTACAAGCCACCGTTCAGGGTGTTGGTGATGAAACTTATCTGCAGGGTGAGGGCTTTCGACTTCGATGTAGCGCCACCCAGGCTCATCAACTGGCTGCCGCTGGTATCTCCTCACTGGAGCTAGGAGTGCGCCCTTCAGACTTACTATTCGAACCGGAAGCTGAAGAGGGCAATCGACTGGACATGAAGGTGGTGGTTTCAGAGTACATAGGGGCGCAGTCCGTCCTGATAGGTGAATGTGGCGGTCAGAAAGTCATGGTCGAACTCAAATCCGATACACCCATCGCTCTGGGTGGTCAGCTTCGTTTTCGTGTCGACCCTGAGGAAATGCACTTTTTTAACTTGAGCTCGGGGTTAGCCATTGGCTAATTCAGAGCTCGATCATTGTGTTGTAACCATTGGAGGAATACATGTTTAAATTTGTAAAACCACTCGCTGTAGGCGCTGCGGCTGCAGTACTCGCATCAGCGCAAGCTGTAGCAGGCCCCTACGATGATTATTCTGGCACGACTCTCGTCGTGAACTTTCCAGCACACCCTCACTACGATGCTGTGATGAAAATTCTGCCGGAATTCACAAAGGAAACTGGCATTGAAGTAGAAGTTGACCAGTTGCCATACCTAAAAATGAGGGAGCGGCAAACGCTCGAACTCGGTCAAGACGAAGGGGATTACGATCTGATTGCCTATGTCGTTTTTTCCAAAGCTGATTATGTCTATGCTGACCAGCTTGAGAATCTTGCCCGTTACTTTATGAATCCAAAACTGTCCGATCCAACCTATGATGCGGGCGACTTGATTGACGGCTATGTCTACAACATCGGGTTTGCTGGTGGTGACAAGGG
>JAHQVR010000094.1 GCA_019634245.1 Gammaproteobacteria bacterium | reverse complement strand
CCGTTGGCGTACAACCCAACTCTGTAAGATCTGGACAGCCTAAGCCTACCGATGCTTTGCCGATAGTGGATGTGAAATAGACTCGTGACCAACGTGGTGTCACAACGCTTTGTAACTAGCTTTGCCTACTGCGTGGCGATTACTTGGTGTCTGACTGCCTCCTGGGGATATGCAGCTACGACTGCGGGTACGGTCATTCGGAATCAGGCATCCGCCACATACAAAGACTCTAATGGAGTGGAGCAGACGGTTACCTCCAATATAGTGGAAACAATCGTCGAGCAAGTGGCTGGTTTGCAGCTAGTGCAATCCAACGTCAAAGAAGCGGTCGCGGATACTACGATCACCTTTAGTCATAGGATTCAAAATACCGGGACTGGAGATGATCGTTTTTCATTGACGTTGAGTAATTCTTCCGGATCGTTTTCTGTTTCTGGGTTGACTCTTTTTAGTGATGCCAATGCAGATGGAATAGCAGACAATAATACTCCCATCATCGAAACCCCTTGGTTAGCGCCAGGAGAGTTTTATTATGTGGTGGTGAGTGCTGATGTACCTAATTCTGCTAGCGTTGGGCAATCGAGTGTTCTTGATTTGACGGCAGTCAGTGGATTTAACAATCTTGTCGTTGAGTCGAATACAGATGAGATAAGAATTCGGGACGGTGCAGTGATTACGTTGACGAAATCTTTGTCTGCGGCTGCTGGAATGTCTCCTAGCGGTTCCTATACAGTAACTCTTAACTATGAGAATACGGGGAGTTTACCTGCGAGTGATGTTGTATTGATAGATGCGTTGCCGGAAGGTATGAGTTATGTCGCAGGGTCTGCTCAATGGAGTGGGTTTTCTGGATCACTCACGGACAGCGATTCATCAGATGTACATACAGGAGTTTCAAGCGAATTAAGGTTCTGCGCGTATCACACGAGCTGTGTCGGTTTGCCAGAAGCAACAAATGATGCAGATAGCACGTCTGAAAATCAGGTTACCGCGACTCTATCCACGGTGAGTGTGGGTGAAACTGGCCAACTTCAATTTGATGTAACGATTGAACCTGCGTTGTCGGCGGGTGCTTTATTGAATCAGGCTGAATACGAATATTTCAATTCTTCCGCGCCATCGATTAGACAGTACAGCAACTATGTCAGCTTTCTGGTGCTTCCAGATGCCGGTGTGGTCGCGAACGGCTCAATAGCGACTTCTATCAATGGAATGAACGAACCGGTCAGTGTTAACTCCGCTGCTCAAGGTGGTGTTGTATCTTTTAACAACATTATCTGGAACACCGGGCACAACACCGATATTTATAATATCGAAGTGGATATGTTTGGAAGCAGCTTCCCGTCGGGTACGTTAGTTACCCTGTTAGCTCAGGATGGATCAACACCATTAGTGGATACCAACAGTGATGGTCTAGTTGATACGGGGCCTGTCCAGTCAGGTTCTTTCGCTACTGTGGTGGTGCGTCTAAAACTTCCAGCCGGGGTATCTGGTAACAATGGAGGTGTGGGATTTGATCTCACTAAGCTAGCCCGCTCCAGTATTGATGGTTCTGTTTTCGACATGGTGATTGATCATCTCGATGAGATTGTTGCCAATCAAGTGGATGTCACGAATCAGGCGCCTGCAGGTAGTGTCGGGGCGTTGGGACAAGGCCCGGGCCCGGAAGTAGTGCCGGTGTCCTCGGCTATTTTGACTCCGAGTGGTCAGGCGAGCATTGATATATTTGTGCGCCATCAAGGCAATACGACCGATAGCTATCGACTGATAGCCAGCGATACCGCGACAGGTTCGACGTTGCCTGCCGGTTGGCAAGTGATCTTCATCGATGCGTTGACAGGAGCAGTTATTACTCAAACCCAAGCGCTGGAATCTGGCGCTCATCAACATATTATTGTAAAGGTACAAACTCCGCAGGGATTGCCTCCTGGGTCTTACAGCCTCTATCTTGAAGCCGTTTCAGAGCTTACCGGGGCTAGTGATCGAAAACACGATGCATTGCAAATGAGTGAAATTACCGCACTCTATCTTGAGCCTGCTTCTACATCAACAGTTCAACCAGGTGCCTCAGTGGTTTATGAGCACGTACTAACCAATCGAGGGAATGCATCGATTGATAACATTGTGATTGCTGCAATCAATGACCAACCAGGTTGGACATCCATCGTGTATGAAGACACTAATCTGGATGGGTATTTAAGTCCCGGCGATATGCCCGTGTCGGGGCCATACTCTTTACTACCTGGAGAGTCCAAGGACCTTTTTGTCAGTGTTAGAGCACCTGTCGATGCGGTGGTGCTTACCAAAAACAACACGACAGTCACGGCGACTGCCACCACCGGCGAGATAGCATCATTGGTGGATGTTACCGTTGCCAATTCGACGCATGTCAGAATAGCCAAGGAGCAGGCAGTGGACGCAGGGTGCGATGGCAGTCCAGATCCGGGAAGTACGTTCAGTCAATCGGAGATCGAAGTTGCGCCTGGCAATAATTGTGTCGTATACCGCTTAACGGCGACGAATATCGGTGCAGAAGCTTCTTTTAATGTGACGATACACGACTACACACCGCCTTACACTGTGTATCATTCAAGCGCTATTTGCTCGCGGAGTCCCTGTTGGATCACCGAACCAAATGCAGAGACTACCGGTATAGTTAAAGCTGAAACCGATCAGTTGCTACCCGGCGATTCGTTTCACTTACAATTTTTAGTTCGAATTCAATAATGTTGCGTTTAACTCCCACTCACTTCGGATTGTTGGCTGTCACTTTTATCGTGGCAGTTTGCACAAATTCTTTAGCTATCGCTGAAGAAGAGGCCAATTGGTATGCTGCTGTGGGCGGTGGCGTCTCTATGTTAAACCCCAAAATGGGCTCCTCGGGCTTAACTATCGATCAGAAAACCGATACAGCGCTAACCGTATCATTGGGTTTGGATGTGAACCCAAGGTTTAGTCTGGAGATGAGTTTAAACGAGCTTGGGCAAGCAACATTGAGTAACCAAGGGTTTGTGTCGTATTCATCCTTGGGGGCCAGTGCAGTGTGGCATTGGTGGGGTAACCCACAGGCTATTGCCAGCCGCTCAGGGTTGTGGAGTTATGGACGCTTAGGGGTAAATCGAATCGACAATTCTGGAAGTAGTGTTGATTTAAGCAGCTCGGATAGCACCGCTATGCAACTTGGCGCCGGTTTGGAATGGTCTTTTGCGCCGCAATTGTCATTGCGTGCAGAATTTGCCAGCGTCGATTCGGATGCGCAATTTGGCACTGTCGCAGTCGTGTGGCGGAGTCGTGCTCCCACAAAGTCATCGGATCAAACGAGTACTGCAGAGCTAAGAACCAACCCAGCTGCAGTGATCGCAGAGCCTGCTCAACCTGTCGCTGATGAGCGAGTTGAATCTGTTGAACTGGAAGATTCAAACCGTCAGATACCCGTTCCAGTGCAGTCGCCAAAAGCCAGTCTACCTGCCCCGGCGGAGGTCAAACCCGTTGCGCCGGAGAGGCCGAACCCAGAATTGGGGAGCAACCCTCGCATCAATCCCGCTATCGAGAATTGCGCGGTGCCAGCGCCAGCAGAGCCACTGGATGAGAATGGCTGTGCGCTTTTTTCGGGAATAACCGCTATTACCTTCGCCCCAGGTACAGCCAACCTGACACGGGCTGGAGAAAAGACGATAGGAGAGTTAGCGATAAAAATGCTGCAATATAATGCTGTTAATCTGCAAATAGAAGCCCATGCAACGTTGCCCAGTGGTGGTTCGGCTGCAGCCGCACAGTTGCTCAGCAGAGAACGAGCCTTTGCTGTCGCTGCCGCTCTGGTGAAATCTGGAGTGTCAGTAGATCGTCTCCAAGCGCGCGCTTTTGGTCAGTCGCGGCCTCGGGTGGACTCTGGCACCACCGTTTCTGAGCGCTTGAACAATCGTATTGAGCTCAAAGTAACGCCTTAGCTTCCTGCTCCGAAACCGCTTATTGGTTGGGTGTGGAAATTGCTACTAGAGGGTGGAATTAATGGGCTCTACCCCCGAGACACTCTAGATCATGCGGATGCTGGCAAGACATTTTCTTCACTGTCGTCGCGAAGGACATCGCGCGTTAGGTGCATTATTGCTGCTGATATTGGCCAGTGGCTGTGCGGTCGACTCTTTGCCAGAAAGCTTAGCGTTGCCCAAAGACGACCCGTCATTTCGTTCCAGAGTGTATGGCGGTGCCTCTGTGGGTAGTTCTACTCTGTCTCCCAATACTGGAGACACCGTATACCGAGTGCAGAATGATGAAGCGGTGGCCACTCAGTTGCGTTTGGGAATCGATGTTCATAGCCGACTCTCTCTTGAATTGGATTCCACCATGCTCGGTTCTGCTGAACTTAATGGGTCAGACGCGGACGTGCAGTTCGCCTCTTTAGGAGGTAGTGCACTTATCTATGCGTTCACCGGTAAGGATCGAAATATTCGCCGGGAAGGTCTGAGCGGTTATTTCCGTGTGGGTTTTGCAGGCGTAAAAAAGGCGTCTGTGGTTCAACCCTTAGATGGCAGTGATTCAGGAACTCTATATGGCCTTGGTGTCGAATATGGGTTTGCCAATGGTCTGGGGCTGCGAGCCGAGGCGACACAAATTGATGATGAGGCTGTGTTCTTAGGAATCGGCGCTGTCTATCGACTCGGCGCGCCTCGAGATATAAAAGAAGTGTTTGTGGCAGCAGCGTCTAACGCCACACAGACACCGGTTGAAAATTCAAAACAGCGGACTTCGTTACTCGGTGCTGAGCATGCTTCGCCTGTTATTAACACCGGTCTGCAAACCAGTGCTAGTAAACCTTCACGTTATGATGAGGATGGCGACGGTATAAAGAATAAAATGGATGCTTGCGATAACACCGCATTCAACGTTGCTGTGGATCAAAGAGGCTGTGGTTTGTTCGATAGAAATGTCGCCGGCGTCTCTTTTAAACCGGGATCGTTTTCGATTACCCAAGAGTCTCGCGAAAAATTAAAGGAACTGGCTGAAACCCTCAAAGTCTTCCCTGAAGTGCGAGTTCAAGTCCAGGCACATACTGATAATCAAGGTGATGCATCTCTTAATTACGCTCTGTCAAAGAAGCGTGCGTCAAACGTGGTTGACTACTTAGTCAAGATTGGAATACCAAAACAACAGCTTTCATCGCGTGGCATGGGGTCGAGTGAACCGATCGCGAACAACGCCACGGCAGAAGGTCGTGCACTCAATCGCCGGCTCAGTCTACTGACTCTTCCCAGTATGACGGCTGAGATGCTCGCAGCCGTTTCTTTGTCTCACACGGATCCAGGCGATCACGAAGCTGCAGAGGCGACGCCCCCGATCAAACGGCGATTATCTGATGCTGTAGTGAAAAAACTCTCTCAAGCCGTCGCGCACGAACCTAAAGAAGAAATGGTAGCTGTTGCCACTGCCACGGCGATAACTCCTTTGCCGCCGACCCGGCCGGTGTTGGGTTTAAATTTACCTAGTATCTCAGCGGCGATGCAGTTTGAAACCGTTGATGGGGCCTCTTTGAAACCTCAATCGGTTTCAACCTTACGGCAATTTAGCCGTGATTTAAAACGCTACCCAGATGTTCGCATCAGTGTTCAAACACATGTGGATGAGCGAGGCGATGAAAATTCCGCGATGCGCCTGACTGAACAGCGCGCCAAGGCCATAGTGTCGCAATTGGTGATGCTGGGCATACCTCAACAAAGGTTAGAACCGGTGGGTTTTGGTTCTCAGTTACCTGTTGCTCAAGCTTTGAGCGAGGCAGACCGGGCCCGTAACCGACGCGTGGAATTTCGGGTTATTCCGTAGCGTTCCTTAAGACTTTTCTGATCACCTGGCGTTGCCTTAATTCTGATCAGTAAATTGTGTCTATCTGTAAATAGTTGGCCTCTGGGCCGAAGAAAACCCCAATATCACTTCTACTGGCTCTTGCTGGTGATTTACTTCGCAATTTTTCTACTCAGATACTGATATTGTTCACCGTCTGAGGTTGTGCCTGCTAGTTCAGGTCCAACAGGGTAAGAACGGTCGTCTATGACCGACCACAAGATCCTTTGCGTGAGTCAATTATGCGATTTTTAAAGAAAAACGATTTTTTGGGCAAATCCACACTGCTAGCGTCGGCGGCTGTCTGGGTTTTTGTCGCCACTCCCACTGGAGCACTGGCGGCAGAAGGTGGACCGGATAGTGATGGTGATGGAATCATCAATCAGTATGATAAGGATGATGATAACGATGGCATTCTGGATGTGTATGAAGGGTTGGTCGACCATGATGGCGATGGTGTACCCGACGGTGATTCCACGGACACCGATGGTGATGGAACGCCAGACGTTTTAGATTTGGACTCAGACAACGATGGCATTCTCGATTTGCAAGAGGCTTTGCTGAGCCGGGACTTGGTTCGTCATCTCGATGCAGTACCCAACGGCGCAATCGATATTGCGTTTCCCGTGGGTGAAAATGGTATCGCTGATGAAACTGAAACTTACCCTGATTCCTATCAGCTGACGTACGAGCTACCCGACACAGACTCAGATGGTGTGCCTGACTTCCGCGATCTCGACAGTGACAACGATGGAATCTATGACGTCATAGAAGCTGGAGCATCCGACAACGACACCGATGGTCGGCTAGATGGTTTTTATGATGAAGACGGTAAAGGTGTATCCGATACGATCCAAAACACTGGACTTCCACTGTTTGATACCGACGGTGATGGACAGTTGGATTTTCGTGATTCCGATTCGGACAACGACACTATCCCTGATCGAGTTGAAGCGGGTTCCAATCCCAGCTTCCCAACCGATTCTGATGGCGATGGTGCAGGTGATTACCGTGAGCACGACAGTGATGGCGATGGGATTGAAGATCGTCATGAGGTTGGTGCCGATCCAGAAAATCCTGTCGATACTGATGGTGATGGTACGCCCGATTACCAGGACGCAGATTCAGGTAGCTCTGGGGGTGATAGCAATGCGGGGGGTGGTAGCTCAGGGGTTGACTTGAGTGACGGTCCCGATACAGATGGTGACGGCATCGCTAACCAATATGACCTAGATGATGACAACGATGGTATTCCTGATGTTGACGAAGGCGCTGTAGATCGTGATGGCAACGGCGTTCTCGACGATGATTCACGCGATAGTGATGGCGACGGAACACCCGATGCGTGGGATCTTGACAGCGACAATGATGGTTTGTTGGACCTCTACGAAGCCCATGGAGATATTGGATTGGCCATGTCTCTAGATCAAGTGCCTAACGGTGCGATCGATATCGGCATTGAAGTCGGTTCCAATGGTTTGGCAGACACTTTGGAGAGCTCTCCTGATTCTGGCGGTCTTAACTATGGTTTAGCTGACAGCGATGGCGATGGTTTGCCAGATTATCTGGACATCGATAGTGATGACGACAGCATTCCAGATTTGGTTGAGGGTGGCGGTGTCGATGCGGACTGTGATGGCCGAATTGATAATTTTGCTGATGCCGATGAAAAGGGTGTTGATGATGCGGTAGGTGCTGCCGGTGCTCCACTGTTTGATTCAGATGCAGATGGCACACACGACTTTAGAGACACCGATTCAGATAACGATGGCGCGCCGGACCGTGACGAAGCGGGACCTAACCCTTGCGATCCACTAGATAGTGATGGCGACGGTGCAGACGATTACCGAGAAAATGATGCAGGTGGAAACACTGGCACTGACTCACCGGCCTCTACTGACACAGACAATGATGGCATCCCGAACGATGTGGATATCGACGATGACAATGATGGCCTCATTGATGCGGTTGAAGGCAAAGGCGATGGTGACAACGACCTTGTAGAGAACGAAGAGGATCTAGATAGCGATAACGACGGTGTGTATGACGCCCAGGAAGCTGCGGTGCTGCTGGAGTTGATTGGCGGGCTGGATACGAACAATGACGGTCAGCTTAACGAAGTGGCTCTCGGTGCGAACGGTTTCGCTGACGCTTTGGAGACATCTCCTGACTCAGGCGAGCCTATTTTCACGGTGGCTGATACCGATGGTGATGGAATCCCCGATTTCGTCGATTTGGACAGTGACAACGACAGTATTCTGGATACCCATGAATCGAACCACGCAGACCCTGATAATGATGGTCGGCTCGATACGGTGGTCGATGCAATGGGCCTCGCCATAGGTGCTGGTGGAGATCAGATCGATTGGGACGGAGACTCCGTAGTCGACAGACGGGATCTGGACACTGATAACGATGGTTTGCCGGATCTAATTGAAGCCCGTGGTGTGGATGTCGACGGAGACGGCAGAATTGATGGATTTTCCGACAGTAATTTCGATGGCTTAGACGATGGTGTGGCGAATGCTGCTCCGGGTGCTATAGATACTGATGGTGATTCAACACCGGATTTTCGTGATTTAGACAGTGATCAGGACAGTCTGTCGGATCTGTTGGAAACTCGAGGCCCCGAGCTCGATACCAACAACGACGGCATTCTGGACAACTACACTGATAGTAATGGCGATGGTTATGACGATTCGGCGGCTTCACAACCGTTGACTTTGTTGGATCCGGATCGCGACGGGTTGCCTAATCAGGTCGACACTGACAGTGATAACGATGGTTTGACTGATCTGGAAGAAGTCGATGGTGTTGACAGCGATGGAGATGGCAAGGTCGATCAAATGGCCGATTCGGATGGCGATGGCATACCGAATGTGGCTGATGTGGACCAGGCCGGTGGCAGCGATAGCGACGGTGATGGCATAGCAGATGCTGCAGATGTCGACTACGTTGGTGGTAACGATTCGGATGGCGATGGTATTGCGGATGAGTTTGATCCGGATGCCAACGGTGATGGCATGGCCGGGCCTGCCAATACTGGCACAGGACAGGGAAGCCCTCAGCCGCTGCCCGATGATGATGCCAACGGGATTCCTGATTTCCAGGATGCCGATGGCGGTGAAGTAGATGATGGCTTGAATGGTTGCCAGATTGGGTCTGGTACCCATTCTGATTTGAGTTTTCTGCTGTTATTTTTGGTCGCAGCAGGAGTGACATTCAGGCGACAAACAAAACGAGTTTTGTATGCAACAACGAAGAAGCGCAGATAAACGATCAATGATGAGAATCGTCAGTCCTTTTGCAATGGCCATGGCGGCCACCGCACTCTCGGGCTGCGGGATCCTGAATATAGGATCGTCTGTGAGTGGTGGAAGCGACCATGATGGTCGCTTCTATGTGGGTATTGGTGGTTTGGCGAGTAAGCTAGAACCAGATACGGATGAGTCTAATCTTGAGGTTGATGAAACCGCTAGTTCTGGTGGCAGCGTTGCTATTGGTTACGACATCAGCAATCGGTTTTCACTCGAAGGGCATTTGGCTAGTTTGGGTGAAGCCACTCTAAGTAATGATGAACCAGTGGGTTACACCGTTGGTGGAGTTTCTGCGATCGGTTACTTTCTCAATGACAGCGAAGATCGTGGACGTCGGGAAGGTTTCTCTGTGTTTGGTCGGTTAGGTGTTGGATTCATGGACAATGAAGTCGACGATTCGGTGCCTTGGGAACGGGTTAACAATGCCCATCTGATGTTTGGTGGTGGTGTTGAGTATGGCCTAGCCAATGGTCTGGGTGTTCGTGCCGAAGTGGTATCACACGATGCAGATGCACAGTATGCACAGTTGGGACTGGTCTATCGATTTGGTGATGTATCCAGTGGCGCACCGGCCGTTTCAACAGCCGCCACTGCGGCAGCCGAAGAAGCTGAAGCAAAAGCTGCGGAACCTGTGGAACCGATAACTCGAGAACCGTTGGATAGCGATGGCGATTCTGTGGCTAATGCTGTCGATCAGTGTCCTGGAACACCCGTCGGGATGCCCGTAGATGACACCGGATGTGAAATTTTCGGTGGTGCCATCGAAGGCGTTAATTTTTCTTCAGGTTCAGATGCTTTAACGGCCAGTGCGGAAGAAGTACTCCAAGGCGTAGCGAATGTACTCACTCAGTATCCTAATGTTCGAGTGTCTATCGAGGCCCATACGGACAATCAGGGCGCGGCTGATTCGAATTTGCAGCTCTCCAAACGCCGGGCGATAGCAGTGGCTCGATATCTTGTAAATCGCGGCATTGCTGGTGGCAGGTTACAGCCGCGAGCGCACGGAGAATCGAAACCCATTGCCAGCAATGCAACCGCTGAAGGGCGAGCCCAAAATCGCCGCGTGGAATTTTTGGTTCTCAATTAGCGCCTCGGTTTGACTCAACGCCTGTAATTGGCGATAACCGTCAAGTAAAGAAAGGCTGTCCAGTGGACAGCCTTTTTTTATGCGAACTGGCTAACTTATTCAGACACTATCTACATTTGCTAACAGTGATCAGCCGTTTTGACCGCCGAAGACTGGTTTTTTTCGGGCATACTTCTGTTCATGAATGTTCGGATAGTTGCAGTTGGGTTTAGTTTGTTGCTCGTTGGCGTTTACACGCCTTCGGTTGCGACACCCAATGCCATGAGCCTACCGTCTCCAACGATGTCGATGGCGTTCGCTGAGCGCTTCGGTGTACGTGATGCCAGTGGCGGTGATTTTGACGGTGATGGTATTCCAGATGATGTCGATGTCGATGATGACAATGATGGTATCGAAGACAGCATTGAGGGACTTGGCGATAATGATGCCGATGGTGTTGTCAATTGTCTTGATCTTGATTCTGATAACGATGGGATAACGGATCTCACTGAGGCCGTCAGCGACCGATCACTGTTACTACAGCTAGATGCGAACAATGATGGTTTTCTCGATAACGACGTTTTTCTCGGCGCTAATGGGCTGGCCGACCTTTTGGAAAGCGCACCTGATTCTGGCCAATCTATGGTGGGAGTAGGTGATGATGACGGCGATGGTGTTGTCGATCAGTATGATTTGGATTCTGACAACGATGGGCTGCCAGACTTAATTGAATTGGGCCGAACCGATTCAGATCGAGATGCTCGCATTGATTTCTTTCGCGATGTCAATGGAGATGGTCTCAATGACACCTTAATTCAGTTTCCTATCGAAACTCGCGACACGGATGCAGACGGACAGTTCGATTTTCGGGACATCGACAGTGACAATGACGGATTGTCTGATCGCTTGGAATCTAGCTTCGAAGATGTGGACAATGATGGCCGCATTGACGTCTTTGTTGATAATAACGGCGATGGTTTGTTCGACTCCTATGCCAGCGATTTTTCTCAAGCTGATTCTGATGGTGATGGACTGCCTAACCATATCGACTTGGACAGTGACGGTGATGGGGTGCCAGATAGTGAAGAAGGGTTTGTACCCGGAACTGGTTCTGGCGACGGCACCAGCGATGCAGGCGACGGTGGTGCAAACGAAGGCTCAGGTCAGAATGGGTCCCAGGATGGTGCTGAGAATGCCGGGTCGGGTGAAAGCCCGATTGAAGTTGGTCGAGAGGGTAGTGTCTTTGGCTGTAGTGCTTTTGTAAATACTGCTGATTCGTCGCGTGACTTTTCCTTTGTGTTTTTGCTGGTCGCAGGTTTTCTGGTGCTCTTGCGAAGAACAAGAACGACTCGCAAGCTAGTCCTTGGTGCAGGCCTGTTACTCACACTGTCCGGTTGTGCAACTCAGGCTGGCCCAGGTAATTTGGTTGCGCCAACTGTCCACTTCGGTGCGGGTTTAGGGGTAGGCCTGTTTGATGTTGAGCCTAGCAATCAAGGTCAGTCGGTGTCGTCATCGCAAGGATCTGCCGGTCAGTTGACCCTGGGGTTGGGATTACACCCGAATCTCTCCATGGAAGGGCGTATCGCAGATCTTGGTGTCGTCACCTTCAATGATAGTCGTGAGTTAGGCTATCAACTCGCAGATCTTTCCGGTGTGTATCAGCTTAAACACCACAGGCTGACAGGTTTTGGCCGAATGGGTGTAGGTGCTCTATTTAATTCAGGAGACTTGGCGGTTGTTCGAGACAACGATTATCATTTTGTCGTTGGGGTGGGTGTCGATTATGCATTGAATTCTCGATGGGGTTTGCGAGCTGAGTGGAGTGGGCATGATGTTGATGTCAGCCATGCAGAATTTAGCGTTTTGTATCGCCTAGGTCAGCGGCGCGTCTCTGCTCCAATAGCAAAGGTTGGCATTGAATCATCTACCGAATCGGAACCTCTTGAGACCGCCGCCGTTGAATCTTCACTGGACGCGGAACCCCGAGTAACGGGTAGTGCGGAACAAACACAAGATTCTGTACCACTAGCAAGTAAATCTGTTGAATTGGCAGCAGATTCAGAAACACTCGCAACCGAAGGTGGCGAGCTGGTAGACATTGAAACTGCCGGTGGAACCGCAACCGATCAAACCACCGAAGCAGTAACATCGCCGACACAATCTAAAGAACCCATCGTAATTGAAGATACCGATGCCATTGCGGAACCACTCGTCATTCAGTCGGTTGAAGACGTACCCGATACATTGATTGTTCCGCGAGAAGAAACACAAGCTAGGCCGGCCGCAGAAGAGAGCACACCGGTGGATCAGAGCGTTGACTCAGATGCGGATGGATTTCCCGATGTCGATGATCAGTGTCAACAGTCTCCTCCGGCGGTCATTGTAGACATTACCGGCTGCACGTTGATTGGTGGGGTGGTGCGATCCATTGCTTTTGTTGAAAATTCAGCAGAGATTATTGAGTCTGCTGATTCAACGCTCAGTCAGGTAGTACAAATCCTCAGTGATAATCCGGACATGCGCCTCGTGGTTACCTCTCACACGCGTCTTGAGGGAGACCCTCGACAAAATCTCTTGCTGTCGAGAAAACGTACCCTCGCCGTAGTTCGTGCGTTATTGCAAAAAGGGATTGATTCGACACGGTTGCTGGCACAGGCCTATGGCGACACACAACCGTTAGAAAATGCAAATTCGGACATGGATCACGAACGTGTCGAATTGTTACTTCAGTAGCCTAACTTAGGCAGCGACCTCTAGAACAGTGAAGTTGGTCAACCTCGCGTGTAACTGCCCCTGTTAGTATTTCAAGAATCTAAAGGATGCACGTTTTCGTGCATTAGAAACTCTAGGACATACATATGTTGAAATCTCGAATTTTCACCGCAGCTTCCGCCTGTGCTTTGCTGCCGTTGTCTTTGTCGGCACTAGCCGTGGACACCGGTGATGCGCCATTGTCGTACGGCACCGCCAGTCATACCGTTGTGGAAGGAGCTCCGTATTTTGGTGAGATATCTCCCGATGACAACGAACCGGTGGCTGGGCCTCTGGCTGATCTGGATGACACTGATAACGGTGCCGCTAACGCAATTGATGACGAAGACGGTGTGTTTGGGTTTCCGACTCTCGTGCAGAACGGCAAGGCTTGGGATGTGAATGTATTTGCCACTAACCCTGGCACATCGGATGTCACCATCGTAGGTTGGGTTGATTTTGATGGTAACGGTAACTTCGAACCCGATGAAGCAGCCTCGGGCGTGCTGCCTGCCGGTGCTGATAATGAAAAGGTGAAACTTATCTGGAATGATCTAAGGGGCATTACCACCGATTATTTTGGCACCACTTATTTACGTATTCGAGTTTCCTCAGATTCATTTGGTAATGCGGACCCCTCAGGACAACTAAGCGACGGGGAAGTGGAAGACTACCTGATGCAGATTCTGAGTGATACCGATGGTGATGAAATTCCGAATCAGATCGATCCAGACAACGACAACGATGGTATCCCAGACGTAGTGGAAGGCACCAGCGTGGATACTGATAACGACGGTACTCCAGACTATTTGGACTTTGACTCTGACAATGACTTCGTACCAGATTTCGTAGAAGCCGGTGACGACCCGCAAAACCCTGTGGATACAGATGGTGATGGTTTTCCGGACTATGTCGACTTAGATTCAAATGATGATGGTGTTGCCGATGGTGAAGCAGTAGCGGGTGATGATGACGCTGATGGGGCTACCTCGGACGTTGAAGGCAACTTTGACTCAGATGGCGATGGCATCCTGAACGGCAACGATGTGGATTCGGACAACGATTTAATTCCTGATGCCATCGAAATTGGCAATGGAGATGCTCCTGTAGACACTGATGGTGATGGCGTTCCAGATTTTCTTGACCTAGATAGCGACAACGACGGTATTTCAGATCTCAGAGAAGGCAATGTGGGAGCCTTGGATGTGGGAGACCTTGATTTAGATAACAATGGTCGAGTTGATAGTGGTCAGGTATTCGGTGCTAACGGTATGGCCGATGCAGCGGAGACTCAACCAGACTCAGGAATACCTGTTTTTGCTATCTCGGACGCTGATCTTGATGGTGTCAGAGATTACGTTGATCTTGATAGTGACAATGATGGAATCAGCGATATTCTAGAGGCAGGTGGATCCGACTCAGACTCTAATGGAACTGTTGATTCCAATGCTGATGTGAACGGTGACGGTTACATTGATGATGCAGTAAATGCATTGACCACAACAGGCGCCTTACCTGATGTCGATGAAGACTTTCTGCCTGATTTTCAAGATGCGGATGCCGATGGTTCTGCCGGTGGTGGCAGTACGAGTGGTGGATCTACTGATGGCTCCACAGACGGTTCTTCAGATGGTGGCACAGACACTGGTAGCACCGACGGTAGTACCGATGGTGGGACGACCGGCGGTGATTCAGCAGAAATCATTCAGACCGGTGTCAATGGCTGCACGATAGGAGCAGTCGGCGAACCAGTATTACCGCTCATGGCTCTTCTTGCAGTGGCAGGCTTACTTCTACGTAGGCGTGCTGTGACGATTGCCTAAGCGCTCTCGACAGATGGCTTGACGCTAAAAGCCCACATCGATTTTTCGTCGATGTGGGCTTTTTTTTGTGGGCTATCACTAAATTTATAAAAGAATTGAAACTACATAAATCCTAGGTAGAAATACAACAAAAACGAGATTTTGCGCACATATTATCGGATATTGCCAGTGAAACCACGGTAGTACTTGATGAATTCTTTACAGGCTGTGGATACGCGCAAGTAGTCAAACTACAGCTTTTTCAACTCCGAATTATAGAGCCAGGAAAAACAGCCATGATGCGAATTTACGCTGTTTTATCCGGCTTTTTTCTCGCGTATAGTTCGCCGAACTTACGCCGATACTGTATCGCTAAAGGTGTCGTTTTAAAATCATAAAGGTTCCGCCGGGGCGGGCCTTAATCCAGGTGAAACGGAGTGGATTCGAATATGAGTGTTTCAGCCCGCGTTATGACAACGGTTCCTGATCTTTCTATTTATGGCATAACTGGGACGCCGGAAGTGGTGTACAACCCCAGTTACGAAAAGCTCTTTGCGGAAGAAACAGACCCGAGCCTTGATGGGCTTGAGCGGGGCATGGTCACGGCCAGTGGCGCAGTCGCCGTGGATACAGGTGCATTTACCGGCCGTAGTCCCAAAGATAAATACATCGTTGAAGACACCTTAACTCGCGACACCCTTTGGTGGGCAGGCGAGGAAGGCAAAAATGATAACAAGCCCATCAGCGAGGCTGTGTGGGTATCACTAAAGAATCTGACCGCCAAACATTTATCAAACCAACGCTTGTTTGTGGTGGACGCCTACTGTGGTGCTAATGAGAACACTCGCCTAGCTGTGCGCTTTGTGACAGCTATTGCATGGCAAGCGCATTTTGTCACTAACATGTTCATTCGGCCTAGCTTGGAGGAATGCGCAACATTCGAACCAGACTTTGTTGTGATGAACGCAGCCAATGCAGTTAATCCTGACTGGGAAAGCCAAGGGCTCAATTCCGAGAACTTCGTGGCCTTCAACTTCACGGAAAAAGTACAGCTTATCGGCGGAACTTGGTACGGTGGTGAAATGAAGAAAGGCATGTTTTCATACATGAACTTTCTGCTTCCGTTACAGGGAATAGCCTCCATGCATTGTTCGGCCAATGTCGGAAAGAAGGGCGATACGGCTGTCTTTTTCGGTTTGTCTGGTACGGGTAAAACTACTCTATCCACCGATCCTAAGCGTAAGCTCATTGGCGATGATGAACATGGCTGGGACGATGATGGCGTCTTCAACTTTGAAGGCGGTTGCTATGCGAAAACCATCTCGTTAAGTGAAGAGGCTGAACCAGAGATTTACGGTGCCATTCGACGAGATGCCTTGCTCGAAAACGTAGTGGTTCGTGAAGACGGAACCGTAGACTTTGATGACAATTCTAAAACAGAAAATACCAGAGTCACCTACCCAATCCACCATATCGATAATATTGTTAAACCCGTATCGCGAGCGCCGGCCGCTAAGAAAGTCATCTTTCTATCTGCCGATGCATTTGGTGTTTTGCCGGCGGTATCGTTACTTACGCCCGAGCAAACTCGGTATCATTTTCTGTCAGGATTTACTGCCAAGCTTGCCGGCACTGAACTCGGTGTCACTGATCCAATGCCTACGTTTTCAGCCTGTTTCGGAAAAGCTTTCTTGAGTTTGCATCCAACCGTCTATGCGGATGAATTGTCCAGGCGCATGCAGGCTTCGGGTGCGAAAGCCTATTTGGTGAACACTGGCTGGAATGGCTCAGGCGAGCGTATTTCGATCAAAGCAACTCGGGCCATTATCGACGCCATACTCGACGGCAGTATTGATGAAAGTGACACGCAAACCATTCCAATGTTCAACTTAGTGGTTCCCACTCAATTACCGGGCGTCGATTCGGATTTACTGGATCCACGGACCACATATGCTGATGAAAGCCAATGGACCGATGCGGCAACGAAGCTTGCCAGTTTGTTTGTCGACAATTTTGAGCAATACACTGACACTCCTAGTGGTGCTCGGTTGGTATCTGCCGGACCTCAGCTCTAGCAGGCTTAGACCTCATGCCGGGACGAGGAGTGTCTCGGCAATCTAAATCGCGTGGCATTATTGAATGCTGGTCACTCTTCGGCGTTTTGATGAATTCTATTGTTGTCCACCAGGCAAGGCGGCACAACCTTAAAAGCATCGATGTCTTTTTTCCTTGCAACGCCTTGTCGGTCGTGACCGGTGTTAGTGGCTCAGGAAAATCGTCTTTGGCTTTTGATGTTCTGTTTCAGGCCGGCCGGCAGGCTTACTTGCAAGCTATTGGTTTGCTGGGAGAGTTGTCTGAAGACCAAGGCTATGAGCGAATTGACGGACTTCGCCCTACCATTGCGGTTAAACAAGGCATAACAAGGCAAAGCAACCCCCGCTCTGTCGTTGGTACTCGTACTGGCAGTTTGTCCCTACTGGCCGCTTTGTTCGCTGATCATCACAACCAGCTCGATTTAGGTAACCCGCCTAAACGCTCCTCCCATTTTTTGTTCAATTCGCCGCAGGGGATGTGCCTGCAGTG
>JAHQVR010000011.1 GCA_019634245.1 Gammaproteobacteria bacterium | reverse complement strand
CATGACGCTTAGTGCCCGATGGTTTACAAACTGTAGTTTTGTTTGACGGTTTCACCGAAAGCATCCATTTAGGGCTAATCAAAATCGCACGTTCAAACAGCTATAAATACGATACTTATTTCGTAGCAGCAGATTTCACCCCATTAATTGTCAGTTAGTGCAAATCCCTAGACGGAATTAGACTCTAACTTCGAATAACGAATACGTGCTACAGAACAGAGATAAGCGAATTACCGAAATTCCACGTAACAATTCAATAGACGGACAAAAGCGATGGATTAAAAATTAATATCGAAGGTTTTTTATGTCTTGGCGACCTACTCGACTAATTGTCAACTAGCCTGTCGGCAGATATAGGCATAGCCTTGCTTCCTACCTCCAGCGAACGACTCGATGAACTTCCTCTTGTGACCACAACGGCGGTTGCGGTAGTTGCACGATCGCATCTCTCGCAGGCCCTGGGTGAAGATGAACTGATACAAATAACGCAATTTGAAGCAAGTTCGGTAGACGTGTGTTGCCACCTTGCTGCCGCTGGCATGGGTGTTGGAATTGTCAACTCACTGACAGCATCATCGTTTACAAAAAATGAATTGATCGCGCTCGAATTGGCTCCTCAGGTGCCTTTGACTTACGGTATTCTCATACCACCTCGAAGCACAAGATCAATTATTGAGGATCGCGCCATCGAACTCTTGTTGGGGAACGCGGAAAAACACAAACACCAAATTTGAAAGGGTAAGGTCATTGATTTTGCTTGCCTGCCGCGCTAATCACGGCGGCACTATAAAGTAGCCTTGACAGGGCTTAGCACCCTCCCGCTTGGTACTCCCTAACACCCTGAGCCAAAGCTTCAAGCTCCGGTTCATCAAATCCCAATTCATCCATCTTTTCAGATAGTTGAAATAAATAATCGCAATTTCGTCCCAGTGGCCCTTCTGCGGTGGCGATGATGCGCACAGTTTCTGCAAGCGTAAGATTGTCGACAAAGCGGTGATTGGTTTTATCGACAACGAAAGTCAGAGCTTTAAAGGCTGTATCAGTTTCGACACAACGCGCCTCAACCCATGTTGGCTTATAGATGTAATGAGACATTTCTCGGCGAAATAAAATATCCAGTTCTGTGGTGACATTATTAGCATCAATCCGGAACGCCACGCCATTGCATCTACCCCCACTCATCAAACCCATCATAAGCCCTGGGCATTCAACACTGCCCCGACTCAATGTGGTCCAGAAGCAAAACTTTTTTTCATAACCCGTAATACTGCAGCGACGTTGCTCCACGTAGTGTATTGCCGGATTCCAGATTAAGGATCCATAGCCAAATACCCACAAGTCAGAACGGCCAAGAGCACTTACTGTAAGGTCTATAAGTTCTGCGCGCTGCTCATCAGGCATTCGCTCCAGACCGCTGTGCTTTTCAGTTATCAGGCGTTCTACATCGCCATTGAGTAAAGCTTCTCTGGTTAATTCAAATTTATCTGACATCAGAAATCGCTGAATAGGGTCGCAGTATCAGTACATTTAAATATACCTCATAACCTTGCATGCTGATCGAGCTGGCTCACGACTGCTTGCCCACTACCCCGCTACACTACGCAGAGCGGATGATAGGTCAAATGGAAACGACCTCACTGGTTAATCTGTAATGGTGAATACAGCGTTGGGCAGGTGCGATCGCCAATGGGCTACCAGCAGCAAAAGCCGCCATCTACTAGCAAATCTACACCCGTACAATAAGATGACGCATCCGATGCCAGAAACACAGCCGGCCCCACCATTTCATCAACAGACGCCATTCGTTGCATCGGTGTTTGGTTCTCAAACTCTTTAGTTTGATGAATCATCTCGGGCCGAGTATTCATCGGTGTAGCCGTATATCCGGGGCTTATGGAATTCACTCGAATACCGCTATCTACCCATTCCATTGCCATGGATTTAGACATATGGATAACGCCTGCTTTCGATGCATTGTAGTGAACTTGTTCCAGACCTTTATTAACGATAATTCCGGACATTGAGGCAATATTAATAATTGATCCTTTGCCATGTTTAACCATCGCTTTGGCTTCAGCTTGACAAGAAAAGAATACGCCTTTCATATTAATATCCATTAAGGTTTGGTATTGCTCTTCATCCATTTCCATTGAAGAATTTGCATTGGCAATGCCTGCTGCATTTAGCGAGATACTCAGTGGGCCCAGTACCTTCTCGGTTTCTACAACGTCTTCATCAATTGCAGAACGATCGGTGACATCGACATTTATTGATAGTGCTTTACCACCGGCATTTTCTATCATCTCAACCGTATCTGAAAGGCCAGAATCTGATCTTCGATCAAGACAAGAAACGCGCGCACCACATTGTGCAAAGCCCAATGCAATACGTTGTCCTATGCCACTGCCCGCGCCAGTTACCAACGCTACTTGTCCGCCAAGATCAAACAATCCAGGTGCATCAAGTGTTGTTTCATTCATGCCTATCCACTCTTTGTAAAATTGATCCGAGTACAATTGAAACGTGCTTACGACATTATGAGACCGCCATCTACATTGATAGTTTGTCCGGTGATGTATTCCGCATCTTTGCTTGCCAGAAATGTCACGAGGCCAGCGACGTCACTGCCCTCCCCAGCGCGTTTCATCGGTATATTATTATCAACCCAATCTTGCATGAGCTCACCCGGTCCATAGTTACCAAGCATCTTGCCCCAAACTCGATCATTGTAATCCCACATATCGGACTTGATTATGCCCGGACAAATTGCGTTAACAGTAATATTTTCCAGCGCAACCTCTTTTGCCAAGCTTTGCGTAAGTCCCATTACTCCGAATTTTGATGCAGCATAGTGAGGGGTGAAAATAAATCCGTCGCGAGCTTGACCAGATGCCGTATTAATCAACCTTCCTCCCTTGCCGGATTTTCTCATACGGCCAATGGCCTCCTGACAACATAGGAATACACCTTTCGTATTCACTTCCATGGTGTCATCCCATTCTTTTTCAGTTAAGTCTTCTACTTTTGCTATTGTGATTATTCCTGCATTCTGAAATGAGATATCAACGAACCCGAACTCAGATTCAGCAGTATCGTAAAGCTTTTTAACCGAAGCAATATCTCTGACATCACAAAGAACCCCAACAGCGTTGTGACCCTGGTTACGAAGATCTTGCGCGGCCTGTTCAACATGATCTTCAACGGAAGCCAGTACAAGGTTTGCACCTTCGTCGGCAAAACGCACTGCTATCGCAAAACCGATGCCTCGGTTTCCACCCGTAATCACTACCGTTTTGTCTTTAAATCTTTGCATGTGTTCTCCTATAATCGAGCCTATGCAGTGGCAAGCTCCATCACAGATACCTCAGTGGCTTCGCTGTGATTGAGAATTCCAGTTTGGCGTCCTGCTGCCATAACCAGTATGCGGTTTGATACACCGAGCACTTCTTCAAGATCGGAGCTGACAATAACCACCGCCACTCCATTTTTTGCCAACCCATGAATTAACTCGTAGATAGCGGAACGCGCGCCAACATCAATACCTCTTGTGGGTTCGTCTAAAAGTACAACACGTGGATTTCTGGCGAGCCACTTTGACAGCACTATCTTTTGCTGGTTACCTCCTGACATTTCCTCAGCTTTCTGGCTGCTTAATCCCTTAACCCCAAACCGTTCAATAACGCTGTCTGAAAATTCTTTTAAGCGCTTGCGTCTAATCCATCCACCGCTAGTGACTTTCTCAAAATTCGAATAACAGAAATTTTCCTGAAGGCTATGTATCAGTATTAGCCCCTGCTGTTTTCTGTCTTCCGGCACTAAAACCATGCCGTTCTTTATAGCTTGGGATGGGGTTTTGGGGGTAATGTCTTCACCGTCAAGCTTGACCGAACCGGATTTTATCTTGTCTACGCCTGCAATAGCTCGCAACAACTCAGTCCGTCCGGCCCCTACAAGACCCGAAACACCAAATATTTCACCCGCTTTTACGTGAAAGTTAATATCATTGAATCGGCCCTGTGCCGAGGTCAATCCAGACACTTCCAGAACTGTTCGATCTTCAGGAGTGGGCAAAGGCGGAAACATCTGCTCTAGTGAACGGCCAACCATACTCTCGACGATGGTCCGCACGGGTAAATCTGCGGTATCGAATGTTCGTACTAAATCCCCATCCCTGAGCACAACAATTCGATCGGCTATTTGTTTTATTTCTTCCAATCGATGCGAAATATAGATTATCCCTACGCCTTCCGATTTCAAACGTTCAATTTGACGAAACAGCAGCGCTGTTTCTTCACCACCTAACGCAGCAGTGGGTTCATCCAATATCAATAGTTTCGCATCTAGAGTGAGGGCTTTCGCTATTTCAATGAGTTGCTGATTTGCAGTTGATAAACCTTCAACTAATTGCCAAGGCGATATGTTAAGCCCGAGACGTTCCAGTCCACTTTGGGCTCGACGATACATTTCGCCTCTATCGACTCGACCAAACCTCATAGGATAGCGACCCACAAAAATATTTTCAGCAATGGTCAGATCGGGCAATAATAATAACTCCTGATGGATCATGCCTATTCCGGCATCAATTGCCTCACGCGGATTCGCAGGTGAGTACTCGTTCCCGAGCCAGCTCATCGAACCGTGAGTTGGAAAAATACTACCGGAGATAATGTTGGACAAGCTCGATTTGCCTGCCCCGTTTTCACCGAGAAGCGCAACGACCTCGCCAGCACAGACTTCCATGTCGACACCGTGCAAAACTTCCGTCGGACCAAAAGACTTCTTAATGTCCCTAAGCTTCAGGATCGGTGATGTGCTGACCTCGGTCATAAAAAATGCTAATTGAATTTATTCAGGGATGTTTCTCAACAAACTCTTTCGCATTATCACAGGTAGTTAAAACAGCATTAGGTATTTGACGCGCAGGTATGGATGCACCATGCCCAGCCGCAATTGCCGAATTTACTGCTAATACACCCATTGCCTGGGTACTTTGCGTGGCTGTTACTACAAACGTACCTTTACAGTCCGCAAGATACTCAAGCGCTGCGACGTCACCATCGTAGCCACCGACAATAATGTCGTCTGCCTTACCAGCGACTTCAACTGCTTTAGCCGCACCCATTGCCAACCCGTCGGCTTGACCGAAAATCATTTTTACGTCTGGATGTGCCTGAAGCATGTTTTGAGCAATGGAGAACCCTTCGTCGGGAGACCACATCTGGCTCCACTGTTGTGCTACCAATTCCACACCTGGGTTCTCATCAATAGCGCGTTTACAACCTTCAAAGCGTTGAACTTCTGGCGTGGTTCCCTTCTGACCATGCACGATGAACATTTTACCCGAACCACCAGCCAGCTTAATGATATGGTCACAAACCTGGTAAGCAGACAACACGTTTTCACCGTAGATTACCGTATCACCTGGAGCACCATCGGGTTCACGATCTACATTGATAACGGGAATACCTTCTGCACGTGCCAAACGTGTTGGAACAGCTGCTGCTGCTGCGCCAGCCGGGATGTAAATAAAGGCATCAATTCCCTGAGTAATGAAATCCTGTACCTGACTTACCTGAGTTGCCGTGTCATTCTTTGCGTCTGCAACGATCACTTCAATACCGAGCTTACTTGCATAACCTTCAACACCAAGTTTAATTTGATTAAAAAAATCTGCTTGCAAATTCGGTACGGCCAAACCGATTTTTTTAATTCCTACGTCCGCATGCGCCACCGCGGAAAGTGTCGCAAGTGCAGTAGCAGCGACGAAGCCAATAAACTGTTTTTTCATGGTTTCTTATCCTCACAAGTTTTTTAAATAGTGGTGAGCCACTCCACCGTTACTATTAGCCCTGGTTACACCTTTTAAATCGTACTGGTTTTACAAAACTGTCTACAAATCCCTCGATGCTATCTGGCTTCACGATGCTTAAAAGTTTCAGCCGCAACAGCCAATACTATGACCAGACCAATGACAACGGCCTGCAGAAACGGAGAAACACCAAGCAAATTCAATCCGTTTCTGAGTACCCCGATAATTAAAACACCAATGATGGTTCCACCTACACCTCCCGTTCCTCCTGAAAGACTGGTACCTCCGATTACTACCGCTGCAATAGCATCGAGTTCATAGGCAACACCCGAACTGGGCTGAACCGAATCCAGTCGTGCTGCCAATAATATTCCCGCAAGACCAGACAGCAGCGCACACATGGTATAAACCAACACGGTTGCTCGTTTGACATTAATACCTGCTAGCCTGGCAACTTCGGGATTACCACCAATTGCGTACAAAACCCGCCCGCCTTTACGAAAATGCTGATAAGCCAGAGCCAACACAAATACGACTAGCATGACAGCGACTGTCATCGTAAGAAAGCCACCATGACGAATGATAGCTCCCATGTTGAACCAAGGTGGGAAGCCTATGATCTGAGACCCATTCGTGATCATATTCGCCAATCCTCGCGCAATAGACATCATCGCCAAGGTTGCTATGAAGGGTGGCACTTTAAACTCTGTTATCAACAGACCAGCAACAGCACCTGTCAACGCTGCTGCTAACAGCCCGCCGGGTATGGCAACCGCCATAGGCAAACCTGCTTCAACATTAAGAAACCCGAGTACCATCATGGAAAGCGCCATAACAGAACCAACTGACAAATCAATGCCTGCAATCAGAATTACAAAGGTCATCCCTACAGCCATGATGCCGAGCACAGTAATCTGATCGAGAATATTGAGGAAATTTCTAAAAGATAAAAAAGTATCGGTGGCAAGACTTAGAAAAACACATAAGCCAAGCAAGCCCAACATAGGGCCTGTGATTCCTGAAAAAAGCCGCTTAAAACTTCGGCGTTCAGTTGTTCCAATGGAATCCACTTAACCTGTACTCCTCCAACTAAACAAGTTGACTTGCACTAGAACGAATCAGACTCAGGTAAAGAAAGAATCGCTATCAATTGCGACAATCACCTGTGAATAATTATTCTTAGCATAATATAAATCCGTATGATACTTTATGCCAAAGGAATACTCGAATGCAACCGTTATTTAGCGAGGAGAATAACTCGTGAATAAATATTCAGAAGACATACTGCCAGTGGACTTTTCAACACTTCGCGAAACCGCTCGTCAGATTCGGTTATTGGACCTAGATACGGTTTACAACGCCGGGGCTGGGCATATAGGCGGTGAGATGTCTGCAATAGATATTTTAACTACCTTGTACTTTCGAACATTACGTATCGATCCATTGAATACAAAGTCCAACAGCAGAGACCGTTTTATACTGAGTAAAGGTCATACCGCTTGCGCTCTCTACGTCACTCTCGCAATGCGAGGATACTTCCCAGTTGATGAGCTAAGTACTTTCCTCAAACAATATTCTGCTCTTAATGGCCATCCTAATTGCGTAAAAGTGCCGGGTGTTGAAACCAATACTGGGCCTTTGGGTCATGGCCTACCTGTTGCTGTCGGCATGGCGTTGGCAGCAAAAATGTCTGGTTCGGATTGGCGAGTATTCGTTCTATGCGGTGATGGCGAGATGCAGGAAGGTAGCAACTGGGAAGCGATAATGACAGCCGCGCAGTATAAGCTCGATAACCTTGTCTTGATAGTCGATCACAATCGATTACAGCAAGGTGCAACGGTTGGTGAGACGATAGCGATTGCACCGATATCAGAAAAGACCAGCGCGTTCGGGTGGGCCAGTGTTAACGTCGACGGACACGATTACGAGCAGCTTGCAGAATCCTTCGACAGCAGCAATGTCGTTAAAGACAAGCCAAAGTGCATCGTGGCGCATACCAGCAAAGGACAGGGCATCTCTTTTATGAAGGACCGCGTTGAATGGCATCACAAGGTACCAAACGAAGAACAATACAAACAAGCTCGAAAAGAACTGGAGCAATCGGCAGCATGAATAGCAATGCATTACACGATTGTCGCGATTCATTCGTGTCCACACTAGAAACTCTTGCCGAAAATGATCAATCTATTGTGGCTGTTTGTAACGATTCCGTCGGTTCAAGCAAGTTAGGTGGTTTCAAGAATAAATGGCCGGAGCGGCTTGTTAACGTAGGCATCGCCGAACAAAACCTTGTTGGCGTTGGAGCCGGTTTAGCTAATGGCGGAAAAATTCCATTTGTATGTGCTGCCTCGTGTTTCCTGACAGGACGGGCGCTTGAGCAAATCAAGGCAGATGTCGCTTACTCAAGAAGCAATGTAAAGCTTTGCGGTATTAGTTCAGGAATGGCCTATGGCGAACTCGGCCCTACACATCACTCTATCGAAGATTTTGCCTGGACTCGCGTAATCCCAGACCTGATCGTAATCGCACCGGCAGATCCGGCAGAAACAAAGGGGGCCGTAGAATTTGCGGCTAAGCACAAAGGTGGCGTTTTCTTGCGACTCTCGCGCGTGGGTGTACCTGATATTTTCCCCGAAGATCACGCGTTCGAGGTTGGGAAAGCCAATATTGTTAGAGATGGCGACGATGTGAGCATAATAGCTAATGGCACGTTGACGCATCGAGCGCTAAAGGCGGCCGAACAACTAAGTGAGGTTGGAATACATGCGCGTGTTATCAACATGGCCACGGTTAGCCCTATTGATAAACCGGCAATTATCGCTGCGGCAAAAGAAACAGGTGCAATTGTAACTTGCGAAGAACATTCTGTTCATGGAGGTTTAGGCAGTGCAATTGCTGAAGTAGTGGTTCAACACTGCCCGGTTCCCATGGCCATCCTTGGTGTTCCAGGTATTTTCGCACCCACAGGCTCGGCAAATTTTCTACTCGATGAGTTTGGTATGTCGCCAGAGGGTATTTGTACCGAAGCAAACAATCTGATTAAGACCAAAGGACGCTAGTGATGGTGCAATCGGTCATCTTAGCAATCGATCAGGGAACCACAAACAGTAAAGCAATACTCATTGACCAGCAGGGTGAAATTGTTTCTTTTGGTAGTTGCGCCCTGGATATCTCACATCCGCAATCTGGCTGGGTAGAACAGTCACCATACGATATCTGGTCGAGCGTCGTTTCGGCGATACACAGTTGTCTTACATCAGCGCCACCTCATCAAATAGAGTCGATCGGTATATCCAATCAACGAGAGTCAATTGTGGCTTGGGACAGAAAAACCGGCGAACCGTTGGCTCCCGCGATCACGTGGCAATGCAGACGGACTACGGAATACACCGAAAAATTGATTGCTGCCGGTCATGAGGGATCGGTATTGGCTATGACTGGCTTACCCATCGATCCCCTTTTTCCAGCAAGTAAAATTCGTTGGCTACAAAATAGGATAAAACAAAAAGATATCTGCACGGGTACCGTTGATAGCTGGCTAATCTGGAACATGACAGCTGGAAAACGATTCGCTTCCGACCGATCTAACGCATCGCGAACCCAGTTACTGAATCTGAATACAGGCCAATGGGACAACGAGCTTTGCAGTTTATTCGACGTTAATGCCGAGACATTACCAGAGGTAGTTGACAGTAATACTCTGTTTGGTACTACGTTAAACGTACCGGGTTTGTATGATGGAATTCCGATTGCCTCAGCCATTGGTGATAGCCACGCTGCCCTTTTTGGCCACGCCGCATTTTCTCCGGGCGAATCTAAGGCTACGTTCGGTACCGGATCGTCGGTAATGATGTTAACGCCAGAATTCAAGCCTCCACTTGCTGGCATGACATCCACAATCGCATGGTCACTTGACGGAACCATTAGCTACGCACTCGAAGGCAACATATTAGTCAGCGCGTCCTTGTTCCCGTGGATTGCTGATATGCTTGGGCTGGATGGAGACGTAGATCAGCTGCTGGACCTGGCAAGCTCAGTGGATGACACCAACAATGTTTCAGTTGTACCAGCGTTAACGGGTTTGGGTGCTCCACACTGGGTTCCACAGGCAAGAGGTGAAATAACCGGATTGAGCTTTGCTGCAACAAGATCGCACTTGGCACATGCAGCTGCGCTGTCGATGCCGCTACAGGTTGTGGATGTATTTGAAGCGATGAACAAGCAAACAAGTACTAAAGCATCGCGCATCTATGTTGACGGCGGCCCCACAAGAAACCAGTTTCTGATGCAGCGTCTGGCCGACTTATTAGCGTTTCCTGTGTACATTGGTAATGTTGCCGAGCTATCGGCACTTGGCGCTGGACTGTTAGCCGGTTTACAATCAGGTTTCTGGGATGATCTTGATGCCATCAGCCAACTACCACGCAAACGCGATATTATCCAACCAACAATGACTAGTGACCGCCGCGATAGTTTTATTAGTCAGTGGCGCTCAGCGGTCTCTTATTGTGTTGATAAGCAACGTGATATCTTAAACCAGTAAAATTTAATTCAAATACAACCTCGCGTTTGTCTCTTCACACCGCACAAAAAACGGAACAAAAAAACCACAGTGTCAAGACTTGACGATCTTAGACTCATCGCACGGATAGCACAACGTTATTACGTTGGTGGTGAGCGCCAATCACGAATCGCCAAGGATCTTAGGTTGAGCCAGGCAACGGTATCGAGAATGCTGAAGCGCGCCAGTGACGAAGGGATAGTACGCATCAGCCTGAGTGCGCCGAAGGGAACTTACCCAGAGCTTGAGAATTCACTTAGAGACAAATACAACATTATTGATGCTGTGGTCGTAGATTGCGCGGAAAACAGGGACGCCGCTATTATGTCGCGCATTGGCGAAGCCGCTGCATACTTTTTGGAATCTACAATACAAAGCGACGAAGTTATTGGTATCTCGTCGTGGAGTGAGACAATTCTTAGAATGATCGATAATGTTCACCCAATGGCGCCCGGCACTGCCAGCGCTGTTATTCAAACGCTTGGAGGCCAGGGCAATCCTAACGTTCAGAAACACGCCACGCATGTAACAACGCGATTATCCATTCTGACTGGGGGTGAGCCCGTCATACTGCAGGCACCTGCTGTGGCTACATCCAAAGAAGCCAAAAAAATACTGAGCAAGGACCAGTTTGTGCGCGAAGCGACAGACCAGTTTTCCCGAATAACGCTGGCATTTCTTGGAATCGGAGCGGTCAAACCATCTGGTATTTTAGCTCAGAGTGGCAACACGTTTTCGAACGAGGAATTAAAAGAGTTGGCAAAGCGAGGCGCAGTCGCGGAAATTAGTCAACGATTTTTAGATGCCCAGGGCAAAGCTGTGGACACAGCACTTAACGACCGAGTTATTGGTATCTCACTGGCAGAGTTGGCAAAAGTTGATCGGGTGGTGGCTCTAGCAGGTGGAAAATCGAAAACCGAAGCTATCAGAGCGACAATCAAATCGAATTTTGTTGATGTGTTGATCACTGATAGATTCACAGCAGCAAGACTTATTAAATAAAAACGCCCTACTAGTCAACATACAGCTGGCACATAAACTCTACCTAACTTACTGGCATCTAAGCTCACTAAACACGAGAACAGAGTTTGAGTGAGACACTAAATAAGGCTGAATGTAAGATAATCCCCTCACCCTAATCGGTGGCTGGAGATGGTTTTTGCAGCAGAAGTGAAAATAAATCTGCAGCCTGCTCCCACATATTCTGAGCAAGCTTTTGGTGTCAATCTGCTTCGGCGACGTACTACTCCGTACCCTTCAAGCAACTACCTCAATAAACAAAAACAGCGCCCGCCCCCGGGGCTGAACTGTCAAAACGATCTCCGTTTATTTGATTGGTGCCACCAGCCTCTTCATTGGTACCTACAACAAGGGTTTGCCCATCCCCACTCAGTGCGAGAGCCTCTCCATAGCTAACGGATATATTCTCAACATCGGCTGTGTTGTTAGTCGCCTTTACATAAGCCACTTGACGCCATTCGCTAACGTTACGCGTGAATACATAGGCAGCACCTATATAGATGGCTCCTTCAGGCCGACCATAGCTTGGCTTAGGCAGCACTGCGTATTGGTCGCCGTTAATGCCGTTGGAGAAACCGCCTTCACCCCAAGCCCCAATAGCCAGTGTATTGCCATCTGCACTGATACTGATAGCGGAACCAAATTGTGCGAATCGGGCTAAGTCTTTATTACTTGCGTTTAAGTAGGCTTGTTGTACCCATTTGCCGCTGTTGCGCGCAAACACATACACAGCACCCGTATAGCCATCGTCGCCACTGGCTGCGACTGCAAGCGTATTGCCATCCGCGCTTAGGGCGATAGCTCCACCAAATCGATCATCTTCTTCGGGATCGCTGGCTTTGATAAACGCCTCCTGCTGCCAACTGTCACCGCTACGAACAAATACATAAGCAGCGCCTGCTTTATCATTCGAAAAGTCTTGTATAACCTCTTCGCTTGTCGGGCGTCCTAGAATGCCTGAAGCGATACTCGCTTCTCCCACTGCACCAACGACAATGGTCGATCCATCCGCACTGATTACAACGCTATAACCGAACGCAAAACGTGCGCCTGTGTTACTGGCTTTAAGGTAGGCCTGCTCTTGCCATTCTCCGGCTGTTCGGTCAAACACATAAGCAGCCCCTGCGCCGTTAACAGAATCGTCATCCTGGTTACCATTGACACCCGTTGCCGCACTGCCCTCATCGGGCGCGCCCACCACTAGCTTGTCACCATCGTAGTTAAGGCTTACTGACCATCCAAAATATTTGTCGTAAGTGTTACCTTGTGCATCTGTTAGAAAACCAGGTTGCACAGAAGCCTGTTGCTGCCAAACCCCGTTAGTGCGTGTGAATATATAAACCTCACCAGTAAAAACCTCAATGGTATATCGGTTAACGCCATTTGTCCCAACAGCAAGGGTATCGCCGTCACCACTTAAACTCAGTGACGTGCTGCCGAGACAACAAATTCTCTCATGGTTATCGGCTTTTAGATAAGCCTGCTGTTGCCAACGCTCATCGTCACGAACAAATACATACACAGCACCGGTGTCCATATCGGCATTGTCGTCTTGGATACCATCGACACCCATTGCTGCACTGTCTTCACCGGGCGCGCTGACAGCGAGTGTCTTGCCATCATCGCTCAGGCTGATTGCGGAACCAAAGCGATCTCCTCCAACTATAAATGGGGACTCCTGTTGCCCGGGGCTTAAGTAGCCACCCTCGGCATTGCTCGCTTTGATATAGCCAACAGCCTCATCAAGTGTTCCAGTCACGAATGCGGCATCCGAACTTACACAGCCCGATGCGTAACATGTCTCCACGAGGTAACTAGCGTTAATACGTAAGTAAAGTGCAATGCGATGATCAAATAAGTGTGTGGATGGTTCCAGAGCTTCGCTGATTGGGCTGTAACCCGTCACACCATCCGGGTTTTCAAATACGCGATAAGATTGAGCTCCGTCTCTTGGCTCCCACGTGATGCGAAAGGTTTTGTCAGCAACGAGTTCTAGTGCAAGTTCGGTCGCATCGCCAATTGCATCTTCTGTCGCATCATCCGTAGTTCCAGCAGTTGTGTTATCGCTTGTGTTGTTTGATGGATTGTTACCAGACTCAGAACAAGCCACTAGAAACAAGCCCAGAGACATTAAAACGATAGCTGGCCAGTTTGACCTTGAGAGGGATGGATTCATTGCAGCTCCTCTATTGGAATGCACGCGAACAGAATTGATCATCTTATAGTCGCTATTGTATGCTTTTTTTGTAAACCACTATAGGTAAAAATACCCAGCAATCGACGTTTCTACAGCAAGTTCAAACCAATTTAACGTGCTTATACCGCACCCACTCAAGTAACTTGAGTCTGCGACTATCTTCAGTTGCTTTAGAATTGCAAACACCCTCTATGCATCAGAATTTACTGGGTACATTCATGCCCAATTCGGTTTTTATCGATCCATCTCAATAAATTGAGATTAATAGCTGATTTCGACATCTTATTGGTGCAGTTTTCGGGCATATTGTGCCCTCGTCCTAATTAAATCTGAGACACTCCATAGTACGAGT
>JAHQVR010000093.1 GCA_019634245.1 Gammaproteobacteria bacterium | reverse complement strand
TTGCGTCGAGCTGAAAGTGTCAGACGTTATCTGGAAAATAAAGGGATTAATCGTGCACGCATGTCGGTCCGCGGTTTTGGTGAAACTCGACCAATTGCTATGAATGACACTGCCGAAGGTCGCGCCAGCAACAGGAGGGTGGACATTCGCGTTAACTAACGAAAGTTGTAGGATGATTGTGAATGAGCATAGTTACATTGGGTCGCGGCAGCGCAATTTTCTATGCAGGCGTAGCTATCGTTCTTAGTCTTGTTTCCGGCTGCAATAGCCGTGATAATCATCATAGCAGTAATCAGAATCAAAGCCGTGACGAAAGTCAAAGTCGTGACGGATATGAAATACGTGAAACTGAAGACGCCTTCGCTTACCGCAGCTCGAGTCCTCATGCCACTGTTCTAAACAAATGTGTTCTGGTTAATACTGTTGCTGACTCATGCACTCTTAAGGCATTACCTCTCATTGGCGATGGTGTTACAACGCCTACGGTTGATGATGTCATGGATCGCGTCCTCGTCACTCACAACTGGATGGGTTCGCGCTTTGAGCAGGTACTTAACGATGCACCAGAATCATTACTAACTCTGTTTTCATCAACAACCGCTATATTGATAGGCAGTAAAGTAAGACCTTCGTTTTATACAAGGCTTAATGGTGCTATTCAACTCGATCCGGTGTATCTATGGACAACACTGGATGAAAAACGCAGTATTTCAATAGACGAAGACTTTCGGTCTGATTTCGGCAAAGACTTGCAATTCTGGTTTCTAAGCCGTCTAGCAAATCCAGATGGTAGCCGCCTGGCTCCTTACTACAGTCTTGAAGACGATTCGGTACGACCAATTGAAGACGTCAAGATTCCGCTGCAGCGATTACTGTTTCATGAGCTCGTACATGCAACTGATTTTATGCCGCGAAACATAATTGCCGATCTGGATTCTAACTTATCGATTTACGAATCAATCGATAGCCATCGAGATGAGTGGCTATCGAATAAGTTACTAACAATGCATCCGCTCAACAGCGATACATTGCGTGAGTTTGCGCAGGTTCGGTATCGTGGGAACGAGGCATCCTCCATACAGAAATCAACAAGCCCCTCCGATATAGGTGAATTGATGGCGACCGATGGGGCGATACAGTTCTATAGCTATTCGTCACAGTATGAAGATCTGGCTCAGCTGGTCGAAAGCGTCATGATGGGCCATCACTATGATTCACTAACCAATGTTGGTTTTACACAGAAACCTTTGAATGAAGATAGCTATTCCTGCGATGAACTATTGGTTGCATGGGGTCAGCGAAATCGCCTAGCGGATCCAATGGTTAGCGTACGCGCTCGTGCGGCGACTGAATTAGTTGCCAACCTTACGCCTGCACTGACAAACTTTATAGAAAGTGGCTTTGGTAATGCCGAGCTGATGACTAACCAGGTTCACTGGTGCGATAATCAAGCGCCAACAATGGTTGCCGCATCTGATTTACAAGCCAGATCAGCGCAGCAAACTGGGGCACAAATGACGGGCACCAAATTCAGGGAAATGATGCAGGCAGATAGCGTTGTGCACCCTGAGGGGGTCTACAACGACTAAGCTTTCAACCACCAAACACCAAAGTATTCGCGACGCGCAGGCTCTGATTGATGATTGCTAATCGAGTTAGTACAAGGTAGTTGGCGTGGATTCAATCTCGCAATTTGTTCTTGGTGCAGCCATTGGTGAACTAACCCTTGGTCGCCGAATTGGCCGTAAAGCCATTGTGGTGGGAGGGTTGGTTGGTACATTGCCTGATCTTGATGTGCTGTTTCATTACGCTGATGCAGTTGCCAGTTATACCTATCATCGTAGCTGGAGTCATTCGTTAGTGGTGCTTGGTCTTGTAAGTCCTTTTCTCGCCTGGTTTTTTCACCTCAGTTTTCCTCATCGATGGGTGTCCCAACATGAGTCATCCGAGTCGGGCCTGCAACCACTTCGCTACGCAAACTGGTTTTGGTGTATGTTTCTGGTTTTGACCACACATCCTGTTCTGGATGGCTTTACCGTTTATGGCACACAATTATTCTGGCCATTTCCGGTACCCCCGATTGCATTGGGTTCTGTGTTTATAATCGATCCGCTGTATACCTTGCCTTTGATTATTGGACTGGTTGTGGGCTATCGAAATCGGCACATTGTTCATCGCGCAATGTTGGCAGGTCTGTTGGTGAGTTCCACTTATTTAGTTTTTACTTTTGTAATCCAACAACACGTTCGATCGATAGGCGTACAATCCTTGCAAGATCAACGTTTGGGCAGTCACAATGTGTTGGTTGCACCAACACCATTCTCCTTACTCTGGAGAGTGGTTTCGATGGATGGCGAGCACTACCACGAGGGCTTTTACTCGCTACTTGATCAACAAAAACAAGTTCGGTTTGCATCGTATGCAAGCAACCGGCAGATGATTGATGAGCATTACTCGCACTGGCCGATATCACGATTGGACTGGTTTACCAATGGTATGATCTCGGCCCAGCGGGAAGATAATGAGCTAATCATCAACGATCTTCGCATGGGGATTGAAGCGAGTTTTGTGTTCAGATTTCTGGTTGGTCAGTGGAATCAATCAGAATTTATAGGTCTTGAAAGTGTGCAATTACCACTAGAATTGGATGAGGTGCGAATGCGAAAACTCGTTCAACGAGCTTGGAATGAAAAGATCAACGTAGACCCTTAGCTAACGTAGACCCTTAGCTTGTGTATTCAGCTCAGCTCAATTTAATGTTCGGAACTGGCCGCACTACTGCACTGTCCAATTATGCAATCAAACAATAAATTATATCGTTATGTTTAACCAATGGATTAGCCGTATAGTTGCTGAAAAGCCGGGTTCTGAATCCCAGAGCGTCGCTGATGTTGAAAGAGTGAGTGCAGCGCTGTTAGTGGAGATCGCGCGAGCTGATCACCAACTTGACGATGAAGAGATGGAATCAATTTGCGATGCACTGAAACAATCATCGTCGTTGCCGGATGCAGAAATCGATACCATCGTCCATACTGCCATCACGGATGCAGACAGTACTGTATCGCTGCATGAGCATATACGGCTGGTAAACGAGCATTTTGATCGCGCGAACAAGCTAATGCTAATTGAACAAATGTGGCGAGTTGCAGCTGCCGATGGCAATATAGATCGCTACGAGGATTACACCATTCGAAAATTCAGCGAGCTTATTTATGTGCGGCACAGCGAATTTATCAAGGCAAAATTGCGCGTGTTAGAGTCTTAATTCTATCATCAGCGCTTGACATGCTTTTGAAACAAGTCTTTCACAGGTACTTCAATATCCAACTGCGTCTCAACCCTGACCACAGCTGCCAGATTACTTTGTTCTGGTACGAGCGACTCTAATATCACCGTTACTTCTGGTTTGCCGAAATTCAGCCCGGCAGTTCTTGTCGGGTCAGCCAGTTGAGATTCAAGCATGGTTGATAGTTTGGTCAGCTCTGGTCCGAGATCAATTTCGGCTTTTTCTTCTAGCTCGGCGATGATCTTTTTATTAAACACAGCTGCAAGCGTATTCCACAAAGTGCTGTCGAGGACATTCGATAGCGATATGTTCTTTAACCGAACAGTTTGCGTAAATGCATCAAGAACGGGAGTGGCGGTTAAGTACACAGTGCCTGGTACAGGCAATTTTTTTCCTGGAAGCTTGGCGCTAAACTCAACGTTCATGGTAAGGCCATTAGGATTGCCCGACAAAATAACACTGTTAATTGTTACTGACACCTCGCCTGCGGTACTCGATTCTGTGAACACCTTGCCGCTTAAATGTTGATCGGCTAAAGCGCTCAGCTGGGAGTAGGCCGCTCGAATGAGCACATTAAATTGCGTACTGCCAGGTTGATACTCACTTCGGGTCAGTGCAGGTAGTGCTTGTGGCTCGGTTGTCAGGATGTGGCTTTGTACGCTGGTTTGCGCATCGAGTGAAAATGCCAGGCCAAGTTTCTCTGTTTCGGTTTTCACCCCGGAAAATGAAAATCCGTTTGGCATGATGTTCAAGTACATGGCATTGTTGTCGGGAAGCTCAAGCGGGATGTTGTGTGGTTTCCACTGTGCTTGAATCGCTTCACGAAATTTATTGCAATCTATTGCATCTGACGTGCTTTGTTGTAAGCCTGCTAGCTGCTTTCTTATAGCCTTATCTGCTTTGTCTCTTAAGTTAACATCAATTCCTGCAACCCATTCCAGGTGCGGTTCCACGGTCCATTGATAGGTAATTTCGGTTTGAAGACTCGGGCACCAGCTTTCGTTTACATCAATCTTTAAACGCAGTTGTGCATTGAGCGCACCAGAAAAATCCATCGCGTTGATTTTTAGTACCTTAGCCACATCGCCGCGAATTCCTGTATCGCCAAAAAAACGCATCGGCACATTGATGATCACGAAATCGTCCTGACCAGAGATCTGAATCTGACCTTCGCGAGCCACTGTATACTTCCAGCGGGCGGTACCACATACTTTTAAACCAATTACTTTTTTACAGGTTTTTTGCTGGCCATTGTCGGAATGTTCAGAAGGAATTTGCTCGTCTGCCAGTGCCACAAGGTCGGCATAGTCAATGCGTGCACGGGTGCTAAGACGACTTTGATGTACATTTGTCGCAACTGCCATTTGTGTAGCTGGCAGTGGCGCTTCAGAGAGTTGGCTGTGTTTTGGAGGTTTTTCCGTGCACGCGCACAGTACTATGAATAGCGTGACTATGCAGTGCGCGCGCCCATGGCAAACTCGTCGATTCATGGGCAAAGTGTGCCATAGTGTGTGGTTTGGTGATAGAGACTGCCGGTTTTACATTCGCTTGTTTTACAATACTTAAATGACCAACAATCAGCTGCAAACTTACCCATGAGCTTATTGTGGGAAACAACCACCGGTGGCACTCACTATTCAGTGCGAAAGGCTGGACATTCTGTGCGCTTATACAGCAATGGTGTGTTTCATAGCCAATGGAATCCCAAGCGTCCATTCGCAGGTGCTGTATGGGATTGTTTGAGTTTGCCTTGCCTCTATCGACCGATCGCACAATGTAAACGTGTACTGCTGCTGGGTCTTGGGGGTGGGGCAGGGGTGCGACAACTACAGACACTGGTTGCATTCGATTATCTGCAAGCGATTGAAATTGATCCAGTGCATATTAAATTTGCCAAGCATTGGTTTGGAGTAACACATCCAAACGTGGATATTGTTCATGCTGATGCAATTGAATGGCTAAATCACTATTCAGGGGACGGCTTTGATTTAATCATTGATGATCTGTTTGGACACTCAGACAATCAGCCGCAACGTGTTCAGCCCTTAAACCGCGAATGGATAGAGAAACTTGATAATGCATTGAACCCAAGTGGAATCGTTGTGGTTAACTGCATCGGCCGCGCTGAACTATTTATGGGTGTTAACAGTTTCTGTAGCGCAGGGTATGTACAAGGTTATCGTTGGAGCTTGCCTGAATATCATAATGCAATTGGGGTATTCTTTCGTGAGCCTGTATCAACTGGCGACTGGATAACGCATTTAGATGCGACCACATTAAAGCCAGCCATGAAACATGCGGCTCGCTGGATAATCAGACGTCCTCTTCAGCTTGATCGATAGTTGTTACGTATTAAAAACTGAAAGCCAGTTGAGCGCCGGCTTGCGCTGATTGACGTTCAGTGATTCGACCACCGATATGCAGTGGACCCAGGCAAAAACATCGCGATCTGCACAAACAACGATGACGGCTACAAGACCGCTGAAGTTTTGAAAACCAATTGCATCAATGTGTCCGCAGTCT
>JAHQVR010000092.1 GCA_019634245.1 Gammaproteobacteria bacterium | reverse complement strand
CCAAGCCCAGCTCAGAAACTTCCAGATCGGTTTTGCCAATTTTTCTGTTGGAGAACATAGTGTGTTATCGGTATTGAGAGGCTTTAATTATACGTTTTATTGGAAGAGCATGAAATAGGTGATAGTTATTATCTTCTAGCGATTGTTGTCGAGACTCTTTTTTGTAGGGGTTATACATTCGCCGCGGTGTGCGCAAAAAATAGCTTCAATCGCTACGGCCAAGGCTCGACAAGCACTCCGATTCAGCTAACTGATCATGGCAATATAGTTTCGATATGTTAGTCGATCGCTGCACTTTTCTGTATTGCTTATCTTCTATTGATTAGACAAAGTCAATTATAAAAAAATGCACTTGCACTTGCACTTGCACTTGCACTTGCATGATATTACTGCCGTTTGAATGTCGAGCTGATATGAGGTAAAAATCTCGATTGGATATCACTATTTTCCCTCTATAAATTGTCGGTGCTATGCTGCTTAGCGTCACTTGGTGTGATTCAATTCCCACTTTATTCGATTTATATTGGGTTTTCTTTAATAACGTCGCAAGCTTCCTCCAAAACGATTGAATCAACTGACTCGCTGATGGAGTATCACTCTCATAACAAGAATAATATAGAGGTGACAAGCTATGACGAAACGCAAAATTCGTCCTGCCATGCGAGCTGTCGTTGTACTCGGTTTTATCGCAGCCGCAGGTAGTGCATCAGCACAAAACTGGACAACACAATCAGATATGAAAGTCGGTAGAGTAGAAGCCACTACTGTTGACTACCGCGACGATATCTATGTATTCAACGGGTTTAAGCCTGGGATTAGAATCGCCAACTCTGTTGAGAAGTATGATGTTGCTACTAAGAAATGGAGCATCATCGGATCTACTTCTACTGTTTTAGGTAATGCGGTAACGCACAATGGCGTAATCAGAAACGGTGCCGATGTTTGGATTTTGGGCGGTCGAATTGGTAGTCATCCTGGCAAAGTTTCAGATAATGTCTGGATCTACAACCTAAATAGTCGTAAGTGGCGTAAGGGCCCGGACTTACCAAAACCTAGTGCCGGTGGTGGCGCAGCACTTGTTAATAACAAGATTCATTGGTTAGGTGGTTTAGATGCTAACGCCCGTTGTGATGTCGCCAACCACTTTGTTTATGATTTAGCTAAACCGTCTTCTGGGTGGAAAGATATAACCTCCAGTGCGGGTGTTCCAAGCCCACGTAATCACTTCTCTACAGCTGTAGTGGGTAGCACAATCTATATTATGGGTGGGCAATACGGTCATGATGGTTGTCCCGGCAAAAGAACACAAGACACCGTATTGGTGCACGCTTTTAACACAGCAAATAATAAATGGTCTAAAAAAGCCAGTTTGCCGAGTAAGAATTCTCATACAGAACCAGGTACGTTTGTTTATAAAAACCAAATATATACAACAGGTGGTGAAAACGCCGGTACCAAAGTTTGGAGATACAATCCTAAAACCAATAAGTGGAGTACGTTTAAGACGCTACCAGAATCTCTTGTAGCACCCATTGCTAGAATTATAGATGGACGGTTGATTGTGGCTGGAGGCGGCGCGCCGATAGCGTCAAAAGCTAGCGATACGGTACGTTCAATATTAGTTGATAATAATCCACCCAGTAGCGAACCCGACCCTGTTCAAAAACCCGATCCGGTTCAAGAGCCCGAGCCAGTTCAGGAACCCGAGCCCGGTTCTAATGAGCCCGAAGGTGCCACATTGATATCGATGGAAGCAGAATACTTTGATATCAGCGATAGTACATCTACGCATCAGTGGGTTCACGCCACCATTGCAAATTCCAGTAACAATGGAGCGATGACGACAACCCCGGATGAGGGCCAACTGGCAGCGACAATCAGCAACACGCCTATGCTTGGATATATGGTTTATTTCAATTATCCGGGTAAACATTACATATGGGTACGCGGATTAGGCGACACCAATAGTAATGGCATCGGCAGCAGTGACAGTATCCACGTTGGGTTAAATGGTGAGATTGCGAGCTCAGCGTATCGCATTGATCGCTTTCCATCAGAATGGACCTGGTCACGGCATACACCAAGTGATCCCATCGCCTCAATAAATGTGGTGGAAGCGGGTGTCAATATGGTTAATATCTGGATGCGCGAAGACGGTTTAACCATCGATAAGTTTGTCATCACCAGTGATCCTGATTTTATACCGAGTGGTACTGGGCCAGAATTGTCGGATGGAACGGATAGTTATGTCGCGCCTGTTTCAAGTGATGATAATGTTGTGGATACTGATCCTAGCGACGACGCGGTTGCAGTCACTGACCCAAGCGACGACTCGGACGTTGTAACAGTCACCAATGATGACACGGACGTTGTAACGGTCTCCACTGACGACGCGGAAATTGTAACAGCCTCTACCGACTACGCGAATATCGTAACGGTCTCTTCTGACGATGCAGATGTTGTAGCCGATCCCGATACTTCAGGAAGCGGTGGTTCTAGCAATGGCTTGTTTGGTGCTAGTACATCTTTATATGTCCTGGTGCTTCTTATGACGCTGAGCATACTGCGCAAAGCGACTTGCTGTACCCGCAGGCGTTGAGAGACAGCGAAAGTCTACTCGCTTTGGCGTGTAGCTTTTGATCAAAGCAAAGGATGAAGAACAGCCCGATGGGATCTATCTTTCGGGTTTTGCCGAGAAATAAAAACGAAAACCTCCCGATTGGGAGGTTTCGTATGCTTGACTCAGATTAAGTAGCCTGCCCACACTAAGCGTGAGCGATCACTTCCTGTCTTTGTACGCCCAATCCTGCAATACCTAATTCAATAACATCACCGGGTTTTAGATAAGTTTCCGGTGTTTGACCCATACCAACGCCTGGCGGTGTACCGGTTGAGATGATATCGCCAGGTTGCAGGCTCATAAATTGTGACAGGTGCGATACGATCGTAGCTACATCGAAGTGCATAGTCGTGGTTGATCCATCTTGGTACCGATGGCCGTTGACTTCGAGATACATATCTAACGCTTGTGGGTCTTCAATTTCGTCTCGCGTGGCCAACCATGGGCCGATAGGGCCAAACGTATCAGCCGACTTACCCTTAACCCACTGACCAGAACGATGCAGTTGAAAATCTCTTTCGGACAGATCATTAACAACGCAGTAACCTGCCACATGTTTTAGCGCGTCGCTTTGCGAAACATATTTAGCTTCCTTACCAATAACCACACCCAGCTCGACTTCCCAGTCTGTTTTAACAGAGCCAATCGGAATCTCCACAGTGTCATTGGGCCCTATAATGGCGGATGTCGCCTTGAAAAACACAACAGGCTCCTCGGGCAGGCTTAGGCCAGATTCAGCTGCGTGATCTGCGTAGTTCAATCCGATGCAAACAAACTTGCCGACTGATCCGATGCAGGGGCCAAGGCGGGTCTCTGGTGCAACAATGGGTAAGGTCTCGGGATCGATTGCGGCGATCTTGGCCAAGCTTTTATCCGACAATACCTCTCCTGTCAGATCAGACAACTGTGCGGAGAGATCGCGGATATTACCTAAGTCATCCATGAGGCCAGGTTTTTCTGCGCCAGGTGCGCCATGTCGAAGTAACTTCATAAGTTGTAAATCTCTATTTTATGATCTGCTTACGTCTAGAGCGACCAACCACCGTCGACGGCAATCGCTTGACCTGTTGTAAATACACTTTCGTCGCTTGCTAAATATACAGCCATAGCAGCGATCTCTTCGGCCGTGCCGATGCGCCCCATAGGCTGGCGTGCGATAAAGTTTTTCAATGCTGTCTCGTAGTCACCTGTGTCTTTTAGCCTCTGGTGCATACTTGGGCTATCTACAGTCCCAGGGCATATCGCGTTACAGCGTACACCCTGGGTTATGTAATCGGCGGCAATGGATTTAGTCAGGCCGATCACAGCAGCTTTGCTGGCGCTGTATGCACAGCGATTGATCACACCTTTTATAGAGGAGGCAACCGACGACATATTAATAATGGATCCGCTACCTTGTTCGAGCATCATCGGCATCACTTGTTTGCACATCCAGTACATCGAGTGCACATTCAGCTCAAAGCTGAAATCCCAATCGTCGTCCGATCCTTCCAAGGCAGAGCCATGGGCCACAAAACCTGCGCAATTGAATAAAACATCAATGTTTGATTGCTTGGCAACAAAAGCCGTGACTGCAGATTTATCTGTTACATCCAGTAAATGTGTTTCGATCCCGGGGGTGCTGTTGAGCGTTGAGAGGGTTGTTTCATTAATATCGGTGGCGATAACCCTGGCGCCTTGAGCTGCAAACGCCAAAGCCGTTGCGTGTCCAATACCTTGACCAGCAGCACTGAGCAATGCGGTTTTGCCTGAAAGTCGATCCATTTCGATTCCAATTAGTTTTAGTTATTTTGAGTTGCTGCTCGGCTTATTTTACGCGAGTCATTTTTATTGTCTTAACGTGCCAGCAGGCGCTCAATGCAGCGGCTTAGTGTCCATATCGGCCGACCAGTGTAGCAGCGTCTAGCGAGTTATTGCGGTATGTTAACGCGAATTCAGCAGGTGGGAAAATATCGATATTTTGTTGAATATTCCAAAAATATATGATAAAAATTGAGTATTCACACAAACGTAAAATGGGTCAAAAATGCGCGAAACGCACTCTGTGGACGATAAATGGTGGGTAAGTCCGTACAACTTTGTACCTGATGTGCGTACTGGCTTAGCGCTACCAGAGCGAGTCGAGATTCACGATGCGACACTGCGTGATGGTGAGCAAACACCCGGTGTGGTTTTTTCAATCGACGACAAAATCGAGATCGCGACCAAACTCGATGAGGTCGGCGTGGAGCGCATTGAAGCGGGTATGCCAGCCGTGTCTCCACAAGATGCGCAGGCTATTAAGGAAATCTCTAAGCTGGGTTTGAAATCTCGTATCTTTACCTTTGCGCGAGCAATGAAGCAAGATATCGACATGGCATTAGAATGCGGTGCTCATGGTGTCATCATCGAAGTACCTATCGGTTATCCAAAATTAGTTGGCCAATTCGGCTGGACTTGGGAAGATGTTTTCAAAAAAAGCCGTGATGTCATTAACTATGCGAAAGATCAAGGTTTATATGCTGTGTATTTTCCCTACGATACAACCCGTGCCCGCGAAGAAGATCTGACTAATTTATGTAGAGCGATCTCTCAAGAATCTATGCCGGATTCCATTGGTATTGTCGATACCATGGGCTGCGCAACACCCGAAGCCATTAAATATATGGTTCGTTGGGTAAAAGACATGACTGGTTTACCCATCGAAATTCATACCCACAATGACTTTGGAATGGGTGTCGCCACTGAACTGGCAGCAGTAACAGCCGGGGCGGAAGTGGTTCATAGCTGTGGCAACGGTCTGGGCGAGCGCACAGGCAACGCGGCCCTGGAAGAATTAATGCTCGGCTTGGAGCTGCTCTACGGTTACGAAACTGGCTATAAATTGGATAAATTGCCAGAACTGGGCGACATGCTGTCGAGAATCTCCAATATCGACATCGCTCGCAACAAACCGGTCCTGGGCTCGGGGAATTTCATACGCGAGTCGGGCATCGGTATTCAGTATGTTATGGAAGATCCCCTCGTCATGTTCGGCACACATCCTCATCTCACTGGCCGTGCTGGTGAAGTCGTATTGGGCAAGAAAAGTGGCAAGGCTTCAATTGTCTATAAGCTTGGTGAACTGGGCTTGGGCGAAGCAGACGACGAGCAGGTCACTGAAATGCTCTCTAGAGTAAAGCAGGCCGGGATCGCCAAAAAAGATATCCTCAGCGATGATGAGTTCAAGGCTATTGTGTCAGAAGTTAGGGACGCCGCGGCCTGATAGCCCGATAGCAGCTCCGGCTTTCTTACCAATACCCAGATAGTTAACATCAAACGAGTGTGTAGTGTCGGCGGAGCCTAGAAAGCCTCTGTAGACACACTTAATTACTTTGGGCCTGCTGCTTGGGTAGCAATTCTCTTCGCTCATTTCGTTGTGATCCGTTATTTATTGATAGATCGCACGGCCTATCTGGGTATCTCGCGTTGTGTAATCCAAGACTCCATCGTTAATGTCAATAGTCGTGTGGGTGGCTGTTGGATTGGCGCGGTCGAGCATGGCTTTGATTATTGATGGGCTGTGTCATGCGCGAAAAGTAATAAAGGCGTTGAAAACACGCCTTTAACTGGCGTAGTACTCAGGTCGCGCACAGCGACTCGCGGTACAATAGGGTCAGGCTTGCTTCCTTAGCCGAGGGCGGCCGATTATTCATAACCGATTTTCAGGACACAACGATGGCGAAAAAGTCGAAAACCGTAATTTTTGACACCAATCCGGGCCGTAACGCTCAAACTTATGGCATAGCACGCGAGCTCAATACTGACGTCGATCTAATCCACGAACCGTCGGTTGGGGTTATTGGCACAAAGGGCGACAGCCAGTGTTATATGGGAGTGCAGCGCAAAGTCGAAGCCATCCACGAACATCTACGTAGTTGTCTTGGGCGAGGTGACGGGCAAATGGCTATGCGCCTCGTACAACCAGAGTACACAGTCGCAACCTCAGATGGTATGCGCAACGGTACACGAGAGATGCGTTATTCACTGATTGGGCGTGAAGTAACCCACGACACTGTCTGTGAGCATCTAAGCGCCAGCGGTTTAGAAGGTACGATTGCTGTCGTAGCTTGCGACAAGCCACCAGTGGGAACATTGGCCGCTTTGCTGGAGCACAATCGCCCGGCCATAATTATGTCTGACGGGCCAATACACCCTGGTCGTGATTCCGTTACCAACGAAGCTATCGATATCGTTACCGTATTTCAGGCGGCCGGCAACCCGGATGCTGATTTTAAAAAACGCATCGCAAAAGAGGCTTGCCCGGGCTACGGTAGTTGCGGCGGCATGTTTACCTATAACACCATGCAAACCTTTATAGCTGTTGTTGGAATGCAGCCTTTGCAAATGGTCGCACCACCTTCAGATGACCCACGTCGTTTAAAAGAATTCCCCGAATTACTGGTGGAGTATCTTAAGGGCATGATAGAACGTGGTCAGACGCCACGCGATATTGTTAACCGCGATGCGATACGCAATGCGGTGATAGTTTCCATGGCTGTGGGTGGGTCTACTAATGTGTTACTACACGCACCCGAAATCGCGCGTGCCGCAGGATTTCGCAGCTTTTCTGATGATGTTATGTCGCCAGAGGAGTTTAATCACCTATCGCAAAATGTTGTGCCGGTGCTGACCGATGCTCGCCCTTACGGCACATACTCGATGGTAGATATAGATGAAAAGGGTGGTGTGCAGGTAATTGTTAAAGAGCTTATGGATGCCGGTTTGCTTAATGGCGATACCCTGACATGCACGGGCGAAACCTTGGCAGAGCAGGTTGCCCGTCTTAATACCGCTGATGTAGACGGTACGGTAATTTACCCGGTCGAGCACCCCTATAAACCCACAGGCGGCTTGCGTGTATTGGGTGGCAATCTGTCGCCTGAATACAGTGCTGTTTTAAAACTGGCTGGTGTAGAAGGCGGTCTTGAAAATAATCGATTTGTTGGTAAAGCGCGCATATTCAATGGTGAGCAGGCACTACTTGATGCACTCGAATCTGCACCTGATAGTTTTGAGAACCACGATATGGTTATTGTGCGCTACGAAGGCCCAAGCGGTGCACCGGGAATGCCGGAGATGCTGGATTCAACATCACGTATAACAACGCTTTGCCGAGAGCGAGACATTGTAGTGGGCTTAATGACTGACGCGCGTTTCTCTGGTGGTTCGGTTGGGCTTGTTATCGGGCATGTAGGTCCTGAAGCTGCGTTAGGTGGTCCTATTGCTTTTCTGCAAGACGGTGATGAGATCGTTGCCGACCTGGATTCCAACGAGCTTAATTGTACTGAGTTGAAAGATTCGGCCACGCTGGAAAAACGCAAATCTGTTTGGGAAAAAGAAGTCGCTGACAATGGCGGTATTCATCCACTGTGTGGCGAGGTGGATACGCGTTTGCTCAACCGCATGCGACGATCAGCTGTATCGGCTGTTTACGGTGCTGGCATGCACCCGGATCGGTCATTGTGGGTGCCAGAACCACGCAATGATAAAAAGAGTGGGTTTGTTCCGCAAAATAAATTCAGAGCGGGATCGCAAAAAGCGTTTTAGCCACTTGTCATGCCGTTTTAGCTACGTTTAAGTTTATTCAATTTAAGCTTGGGGATGATTAAAAGCCATGAACATCAACCCAATAGATAACGCGCCAAAAGACTTTGGCGCGTTGGTTACTGATTTTAAAATCACAGATGCCTCAGGCGATGATATTGAACAACTGACCCAGGCAATCAATCGATATGCTGTTTTGGTAGTTCCTGGGCAGGTGATTGATGATAAGCAGCAGTTTGCGTTTTCAGAAAAATTTGGCCCAACTGAAAGAGCGACAGGGGATATAAACCAACACAGCGATCGTCGCCTGCCTATGGAGGTCAACGATATATCTAATTTGGATCGTAGCGGGCAAGTTAGAACAAGAGACGATCGAGCGAGGCTATTTGGTCTTGGAAATATGCTTTGGCATTCGGATAGTTCTTTTAAAACTCATGCCGCACAACTATCACTCTTATCGGCACGCGTAGTACCCGATTCAGGCGGCAACACAGAATTTGCTGACATGCGATCTGCATGGTCCCTGCTTGATGATAAAACTCAGCAAGAGTGTTTGAATTTAACCTGTATGCACAGTCAAATTTACTCTCGTGGCCAGTTAGGTTTTGACGACTTCACAGATGAAGAAAGAGCGAAATGGGCACCTGTGGAGCACCCTTTGGTTAGATTGCATCCCGATACCCAAGTGCCTTCATTGTTTCTTTCCTCACATATTGGCGATATAGCGGGCTGGCCAATGCCGGAGGCGCGCTTGTTTATACGTGATCTAACTGAGTTCGCCACCCAGCCACAATTTGTATTCGCGCACCAATGGACGCAATGGGATTTGGTCATATGGGATAACCGGGCGACAATGCACCGAGCCAGGCGTTATGACTATACGCAAGCTAGAGATTTACATCGCACAACTGTTGAAGGTGGGCCTACAGTGGCGTACCGCTAGATACACTTAAAGATAAGTTGTACAGTTAATCTGCGCACAGAGACGTCAGCTAAAAGTGGCAAAATCCAAAAACCAAACGTTTGTGTCTGACAATGCCAACTGGATTGGATCTGAACTTTCGTCCGGCGAAGGGTGGCGCTACGTTCTCAGCACAGAGGAAATTAATGATCTAACGAGGATGGCTGAAAGTATACGTCCTTCACTTCGAGGGGATCCCAATCAGTTGATGACGTTGCAAAAAGACCAATTTAACGTTGGTTGTTTCGCGGAGACGCTCGACACAATTTACACAAACTTAAAAGACGGGCTTGGTATCGCTCTAATAAGAGGGTTGCCGATCAAAGAGTTAGAGCCCATAGAAGTTGCCATAATTTACTGGGCAATAGGGCTACAACTCGGGCAGGCAACGCCCAATAATCCTGATGGTGATATGTTTGGTCATATTACAGATTTAGGTAAAACACAAAAAGACCCAAACAGTCGGGGTTACCAAACTAGTGAAGCGATGGACTATCATTGCGATCAATCAGATATCGTTGGTTTGATGTGTATTCGGGCGGCTAAATCTGGTGGTATATCAAAAGTAGCTAGCTCTATTGCTATGTACAATACGCTCTTAAAAAAATACCCACAGCACATTGATCAGTTAAGTGAGCCATTTTATTGGTCGAAACTAGGCGAGTACGCGAGGGGTGATAAACCGTACTATCAAAGCCCTGTATTTAATCATATGGATAATAAGCTCTGCGTTTCGTTTGGGCCAACGCATATCGAAAAAGGGCATGCATTACCGGATGCCCCCGCATTAACAGAGCAGCAACGCGCAGCCATTCGCAAGGCAGAACAAATCGCCAGTGAACAGCGTTTTGATATGGAATTAATACCGGGTGATATACAGTTGTTAAACAACTACGTTACATTGCATACGCGATCAGCCTATGTTGATCATGAGGAAATAGGGAAAAAACGTCTTTTATGGCGGTTGTGGCTTATGAATTCTGATTTACGCCCAAGAACAGCCTATACGAAGAATTTCCAGAACGGTGTGCAATTACGAAATTCTAAAAATCAAATTCGATTATGAGTAATTTGGATCAAGGATCGAGTTACTGTAAAACAAGCGTATTTGCTTATAAATTGAAATGCACACGTTAACAAATAATGATCTTCGAAGAGTAATGTAAAGTCAATGTCAAACTCCACTAATAACGCCCCTTCGTGTGATATTGATTTTTACGCGGCGGATACAATCATTGATCCTGCTGCAGCCTACAAAAGAATGTTGGCGATTGGGCCGGTTGTCTGGTTGGAGAAAAATCAAATAACGGCCATTTGTGGCCATGCTGCTGTGACCAAAGTGCTGCGGGATCATGAAACCTTTAGCAGTGGTAGCGGTGTATCGATAAATGACAGTGTTAATAAAATGCTGGTTGGCAATACATTAAATTCAGACCCGCCGCAACACGACAATACGCGAAAAATCACCTTTGAACCCGTCTCGCCCAAAAGCATCAGGCATATCCGTGATCGTATTGAGAATGAAGTGGATGTGGTGTTAAGTGAATTGTTGGCAAAACAGAGTTTCGATGCCGCTAGCGAACTTGCTCCGCATGTGCCTCTATCAATAGTAAGAGACTTGGTCGGTTTGGGTGATTACGGAAAGGAACATATGCTCCATTGGGGAGCCTCAACATTCGAACTTATGGGCGATCCTAAAGAGCGGCGCGATACCGCTATCAGTAATTTAAAAGCAATGCGAACATTTTTAGAAGATAGCGATACTCTAAACAATTTGAGTGAAACGGGGTGGGCAATGCGTGCCATCAAAATTGGCATCGAGAATGGTATGGAATCCGCGAAGGCAGCGGAATTAATGCGCGATTACATTGCACCCAGCCTGGATACCACCATTTCGGCAATCGGCTACGGTATCAAGCTATTTGCCGAAAACCCAGATCAGTGGAGCAAACTACGAGAGGATCGGTCGTTGATGAGAAATGCCTTGGAGGAAATCGTAAGGCTTAATACACCTATCCGAGCATTTACTCGGTTGATATTAAACGACACGGTAGTTGAAAATATCAAATTAAAAAAAGACGCTCGGGTTCTGGTCGTATACGGATCCGCCAATCGTGACTCATCAAAATTTGAGAATCCCGATCAATTCAATATCGAACGTAAAACAGTTGGGCATGTCGGGTTCGGGCAGGGCGTGCATGCGTGCTTGGGCATGAACCTGGCTCGCCTGGAAATGACGTGTTTGTTTGATGCGCTTGCAGATAGAGTTAAGAAATTTGAAATTTTCGGCCCTGTCGTATCGGGTGTCAATAGTACGATCCATTCTTATGCCCAAGTGCCAGTTCGTGTCACGCTAAGCTCATGAAGAACAGCTCTATTTGTAACCAGGCAAAATCAATTAGCTCGCCTCTATGCAATTCTGTCGGAAAGCGGGCTTTCATCCATTTGCGCTGTTAGATGGT
>JAHQVR010000091.1 GCA_019634245.1 Gammaproteobacteria bacterium | reverse complement strand
ATAATGCAGATGAGTTTGTTTAGTTTTAGTCTGTGAGTTTGTCTGTGAGTTTGTCTGTGAGTTTGTTGGTGAGTTTGTTGGTGAGTTTGTTGGTGAGTTTGCCACTGAGCTTGCCACTGAGCTTGCCACTGAGCTTGCCACTGAGCTTATTGCGCGGAGAATAATTCCACATCTGGTAACTCACCATTTTTATTGCAAGGAGCGAAATAGCTTTCGGCTACCAGTTCATCGCTACCAGGTGTTGTGGACAACACCGATGCGCTTATATGCTGGTTTTCCTCAATGGCTGCATCACAGGCGTTCACGTATACCGCGCCCATTTCCTGTTTGAGGATATCACTGGGTACTTTAAAGCCATATACATCGGCAGCAATGAAATGACTTCCCATTTGGTAGGCTGAGGCAGTAAGTAGTACCTCATTCAATCCATCGTTGTTGACATCGAAAACCGACGCAATATCCAGGTACGAGGCATTGGATGGTACAAATTGTGTGATCGGTTTTTCATCCTGAAAAATCACAAGAATTGATGGAATAATTTCTTTTGCAACAGCTGTGACCTTGCGATTTACAATGACATGCAAAACTTGTTGTTGTTCGGTGCTGGTGAAGTAGCCGTGTGCAGAGTCAGCGAGGCGATAACGTTCAAAAGCGCCAGATCCAAGTGCAGCGTCAACGATTATTTTTTCATTGGCTTTGTTTGCAACAATATTAGTGGAAGTACTGTTCTTGCCGGTGGCTAAATCAGATTCGCTATCCAAATCCTGAGAGTCGGTTGTGCGAAAATCGGCAACAATATCTGTCGAGTTTTCCAACGATGCTGTTTCGCCGGCGGTGTTATTAATTTCATCATCACCGATAACGGTGCAAGATGCCTGTGCAAGCACGACCACTAATACGATCATTAAAACTATTGGTGATTCGTTAGCGAAAATGCGTTTTGTAATTTTCACAAAGCGTTGCTGTATAAGCAAATTAAAGCCCGTCTCCATTGTTACGCCGCTTGCAATAACATACTTTTTTGCTGCCAATTTTATCAAGATACTTTCTGACTAAGGCAACGCACGATGGCCGTGTTGAATTTAGATGCGCCGAAAAAAGCGCATGCTGTGTTGCCAATCTGACTATCCACCGGCCAATAGATTCGGTGAAATGGTGATTCTCTGGCCGTTAACTTCTATCCAGGTATGGAAGTCTACATGGTCTCCGGTGCTACCGCCGGTGCTGCCCTGATCACCAATGTCCTGTCCAGCAGTTATACGATCACCAACACTAACATTGAAAGAATCGGCGTGTGCGTAATGTGCAAAGACTGGGTACGACTGACCATTGTATTCAAACATCACATCGCTTTTCATGATCAGACGATTGCCATAGCCAGTAGAGCTGTAGTCAGTACCTATTACTTCACCGTTAAACCAGCTATCGATGCGGCCATCCGCTGTGACATAGTCAATGCCTAGATTATAAACGCCGGCCGGAACGTTTTCGGCTACCGTTGGATTGTCTGAGAAGATCGCTTGCCTGGCAGACTTTGAACTGTGTGGGCCACCACGCGCCATAAATCCTTCGGTGATAGTGAAATCACCGATCACAGGTGACGTGATGCTTTGTCGTGCTGGAGTAGATCGTTCATGGATGTCGTTATTCAACTCAAGATCAACCGCGCCGGTTGTTGTCCCGCCATTACCTGAATCACTTTGCGCACCATCGAGATTAAACAATAGGCGACCGGTTTCATCGTTAAGGTAACCGGTGGGTTCCAATCCATTCGCATTTTGAAAATTGATCAATGCAGATTGCGTGTCCGGACCAAAGTCACCGTCGGCAAAACCACTTTGCTGATTCGCAGGCACTGCGCCAGCGTCAATCAGTTGTTGTTGTACCGCTGGAACCCCACCGTAAAGTCGGGACACAACTTCAGAAGAAGCTTCGCCGGATGTGATTCGGCCATCGCCATTGATATCAAGCGGGGCATTCTGCGTGTAATTTTGATGGCCGCGAACAAAATTGGGCAAAGTATCGTCTGGATTGGGTTTAGCCTGTCCAGAGAGTACCGCGCTGTACAGTCCTTCAACACTTCCAAGCTTTCCAGCAAAATGCGGTTGGTCGAAGTACTTTTCCACAAACTCAAGCTGTTCTAGTGGTGACATTCGCGACAATTCGTTTGTACTGGTGCCAAGTCCTCGAGCGGTACTGGGTATAAACTGAATTAAACCGGTTGCACCTGAAAGTGGATTTTCGATTGCTGGGTCGAAACTACCAGCCGACTCAAAGCTCATTACCGCCATCAGGTACTCTGGCCGAGTGCCCAAGCGCTCGGCCATAGCCTCAACCTCATTGATAAATTCTGGTGTGATGTTTTGGTTTCCTGCAACACCCGAAATCATGTCGTAGTCAAAATCGCCACCGGCAGCCGGACCACCTGGAGGATTGTCTGGAGCAGGCGTTTCAGCTGGACCCGTCGGTCCACCTGGCCCTCCAGGGTTTTCTGTACCCGAAGGCAGATTAATAACGTCGCCAGGATGAATCAGGTCGGGATTGCTGATTTGCGGATTAGCCGCTAATAATGCACTTACCGATACACCATTGCGAGCAGCGATACCACTGAGCGTGTCCCCACCGACAACCGTGTGCGTCGACGCTTGTGTATTGCCATTACCATGTCGTTGTGAAGAAACAGTGATTTGATCGCCAGGATGAATCAAATCCGGGTTTCTGATTTGCGGATTCAAAGCGATCAGTTCATCCAAACTCATGTTGTGTGCCGCCGCAATGCCAGTAAGCGTATCGCCGCTTTTCACTTTGTAGGAGGATGGCTGAGCCTGTTGCCCGGCATTAACAGATAGTGGCTGGCCACCAGCGATCTGAGCTAACGCAAACGGATTGCTGAGCAAGGGTTCGCTTAACAGACTAGTCATAGGGCCAGGGAAGGCAAAATTCGCCGGATCACGCAGATCATTGGCAGCGGGAGTCCCGGCTCCGTTGTGCTGATCGCCTCCAGCGTTGGCATCATCCATTAGCACTTGCAATGGTGTTCGCGCTAAATTCGGCTCAGCGCTTAGCTCGTCACTTTGTCGGGAGAGGCTCGGAGCTGGTGGCCTGCTTTGGTTAATGGTGTTCATTAGTCCTCCTAAAATGCATGCTTGCTCAGAGAATTATGGTCAAGCTGCCTAAGCGTCGGGGATCAGCTTTTGCGACTAGGATGCTTAAATAGAGGGTATCGTTTTGCCTAAATTCTGGAAACTAGGGAATACCCTATGTTTTCAAGTCAGGCGCCTCAAATGGCCCGATATTGATATAGAGCTTCATTTCGTGCTCACGCACAATACTAGTCTTAGGAATTAAGTCTTAAATCAAGACTGAGTGCAAAATTGAGATTGCCAAGGGGTTTGTTATTGGTTCTCTGAGTTGAATATGAGGGGTCTAGTTAAGGCTGGCAAAACGACTTTTCAATTCGTCGACAGAAGCCACACCCTCAATAGTATCGACACGCTTGCCAACGGCGTTAAATAGCAATAGAGATACGGTATTGGCATTGTGTTTCTTCTGAAATTGTGACCCATCGCCACTGGATATATCTGCAACGCGAAACACTATGTCTTCGTGGTCCTTCAATGCTTTGCGTGTGTTATTCATTAGCCGACGGCATTTCTGGCACTGTGGATCATGAATTTGTACAACCACTGGCGTGCCTTGCCCAACCAGGGTCAAGTCGTGCAATCCTTTGTTTTGGACATCGTAGCGATGAATGGCCGCTCCGACTGCGCCAGTGACAGGCAGTGCAATTAACAACCTGATCGCATTACGGCGTGTCATTATAAACGTGTTCTGGCCGCGTATCTTTTTGTTGACCGTACCAGCCGACTGCTTTTTGGTTGGGTTGTCGTTATTCGAAATCTCTGCCAAATTTTTGCTGGTGAGGTCATTTTTACCCGCGTGCTTCCGGGATTTTTTACGTTGTTTCTTTTTGCTCATATAAAGAGAAACGAATGTGCCCGAAATTTGATTGCGTGGTATTCGAAGTGGAACTGATAGCCATTTTTGGTAAAGCCGGCACAACCACGTAGCGACATCGATTGTGGCAATGTTATGGGGCGTTTACGATGAGTAAACCTTGATTAGAATTGTTTACTGAGCTGAGTATCCGGCATCTCGATTTGCAGCACCGCTAAGTTCTCCAGCATATGGTCCACGCGAGAGGTGGCGGGTATAGCGACTGTGACATCTGGGTTCGAAACGATAAACAACAATAAAAACTGCGCCCAGCTTTTGCAGCCCAATTCTTTGGCAATGCCAGGCAAAGGCGTATTTTTGTATTTGTCTACCAAATAACCTCGCTCAAACGGTCGGTTCACTACCACAGCAATACCGTTATCTCTTGCAATGGGAATTAATCGATCCTGTGCAACTCGATTGTCATAGTTATATGTAAGTTGGACGAAATCCAGTTTTTGCGTTTTGAGAATCTTTTCCAGTTGATCGTGCCGTCTTCCATGTGATGTACTCACGCCCAAATAGCGAATTCTGCCCGATTGTTTCCATTCAACCAGTTGCGACAAATGATTTTCCCAGTTGACAAGGTTATGCACGTACATCAAATCCATTGGCTCCACACCCCAGAGCTCTTCTGAATTTCTCATTTGTGAAACGCCGTCGAAGGTAACTGGTGTCCAGATTTTGCTCGCTGCAAAAAGAGCACAGTCGTTAGAGTTCTGTCTTAAACAGTAACCGAGCACCGCTTCGGCATTGCCATACATTGGAGATGAGTCAACCATCTGACCCCCGTGATCGAAAAACGCCTGTAAGACCTGACTGCGTTGCTGGCGAATGGTGTCGTTGTTGGCTACATCAAACGTAATCCAGGTCCCCATACCAATGCTCGATATGTGCTCGTTTGTTGACGGGATAATTTTAATCTGGGATGGGTGAACTTTATCTTTGACCGACTGCCGCGATGGCAATGGCGAGCGTGACGGAAAACAGTCGGCAGCCTCGTTAGCATGCGAATTTATTGCCGTGGCTCCAAGCGCAGACGCAACAGCACTTTTTAAGACCAACCGTCTATTTATCACGCTATATTCTCCCTGCATTTATGCTAACTATAGACATGTAGCAATACAACCTACTACAAAGTACCATTGTCCAACAAACGGCGATAGTTAGTTTTTTCAGAAGTTCTAATGGGGAACTACCAATCCATTAACAGAGTCTATCCACGTATGATTACACTTGAAGATGTCCACTTGGCCTACACCACAGGCGAGTCGGTGGTGCCT
>JAHQVR010000090.1 GCA_019634245.1 Gammaproteobacteria bacterium | reverse complement strand
TTTGGAGGCAAATTCGAGATTCAAAGCTTTCGCCCACGGTGCATCTGAGGTGACTTGATCGAGGTTATCCCAGAATGCTTTGGTAAGTTGGTAGACTGTCTCTTCATCCACATCACTGCGCACAGCAATGCCGACTGCCGTGTTCCACGAATCAATCGCGCTATCGTTTTTCTGCCCGCCGTACTGGCCTGGCTCAATGGTGTCGCGATAGCGAAATGGCCCAAGCCATTTGTCCACGCCTTCTGCAAATGGTTCGGCGGGCGCCAGAAATCGAACTTCTTCGGTTTCGGTAAACTGAATGAATTGACCGCACGGGTCGAGACACCCGTTCACATACATATCTACTTTGTCGTCGAGAAATGCCTGAAAACCGGTTTGCCAGTTTGCAGCAATTGCCTCGTAATCTTCACCAGCGACCAACCCGGTGGTAGATTCAATCCAGCCTTTTGCACCATTGTATGCGCCGCCACCTTGTGGCCCCAGGAACACGGTAGCGCCTTCGATATCGTCCAGATATTCTATATCGCTAGCTGCTCGAACCGCGAAATGATAAGGGCCCCAGGGAAACCACATTAACAGGCGTACCTTTTTGGCGGCTTCAGGAGCGTCTTCTTCTTTTTGGTACATGACCTTGCCGCCGGCCATCAGGTTATAGATAACCGGGCTCGTCATGGCCATCTCAAGATTACCGCGTCCAACTTCAAGCTGGTGGAGTGTCGCTGCACCACCGGCCGATACTTCAACGGTGACACCCTCGGCATTTTCGTTAACGACATTGGCAAACGTGGCCATCGTGATAGATGCCCCGAGGCTCGGTGCGATCGTCGCCATTCTAAGCTTGGTGTCTTCGGCATGGGCCGTGGACGTCAGTGTGGCGGCAAGTATCGCCGATAGAAACGTATTTCGCATAATATCCTCTTTTCTAAGTAGTGTGCGCAGTGGTCATGTTGGTACCGCGGCTTTTGAATCGATGAATGCCAATCAACGCCAGCGCGGCGATTAGCGCGGGGACGAATATTGTGAATTGCGGGAAAAGTAGTGCTATGCCAACTGCGACACGCACTACGCGCTCCCAGCCACGCAGTTGTGTTTTCTCAAACCCGGTTAATGCCGAACAGATCAACCACATCGCGATACAGAATGCAGTCATGATCCATGCAAGATCACCCCAACTGACCAGACTTAGATCAATCATAGCTTTGGAGCGTGGCAGGTCTTCTCCAAACCACAAAAAGAGCTCCTGTAGTTTGTAGAGCACAGCTGGGTGGTATACGAAGACAAACGGAATAATAAATCCTGCAATGGATAATCTTGCCGCCTGAAATCCGGTCGACAAGGGGCTGGCTCCGGCGATCGGTGCAGCAGCGAATGCGGCGAGTGCAACCGGTGGTGTAACCGCCGAAATAACAGCAAAGAATACGACGAACAGGTGCAGAGTCAACGGTGCAATGCCGACAGCATCAATACCAGAAGACAGCGCGATAACGATAATAAAATAAGTGGCTCCCGGTGGAAGCCCCATCCCTAGTACGATGGCACCAAGCGCTACAATAACCAATGTCGTAAACAATGGCCCGGATGCCAATTGTGTCAGCAACAAAGACAAGCGCCCGGAAAACCCAGACACCTGAATTAACCCAACAATCAATCCAATTGTTGCGACGATTACGATTATCGATGCGCTCATGCGTCCTGCATCGGCAAATGCACGATAGATTTTTCCGGTTGATCGATAGTCAGGAAACAACACTAACGCTGTGATCAGCGCGGAGATAAAACCGTAAAAACCCGCTTTCTGAACAGACGGCTGGGCGAACAGCATATAACTCATGACGCTCAGCGGAATAATGAATACCAGGCATTGCACCAATTCATGCGCTGTTAAACCCGGGCGTTCAGTTCGTGGTAAGCCGCCAATGCCTTGTCGCTTTGCTTCGAAATAAACCGTAAGGAAAATGCCAATGTAATAAAACAGCGCAGGGATAATTGCAGCGACCACGATATAGCGATACTCAAGACCAATCTGGCCTGCTACAAAAAAAGCCACCACGCCCATAACAGGAGGCATGATTTGACCACCAGTCGACGCGGCGGCTTCCACGGCGCCTGCAAAGCTCGCCTTAAATCCGGAGCGTTTAATGACCGGGATTGTCATCACACCGGTGGACACGACGTTGGAAATCGCAGCACCCGAAAGCGTTCCGAAAAGTGCCGACGAGGCGATCGCAGCATGAGCAGCTCCACCGGTGACACCGCCGGTTAATCGATTTGCGATCTTCATCAGCAATGTCCCCGCGCCGCTTGCCATCAATACCGACCCGAACACTAAAAATATCAGGACGTTGCCAGATACGACCTGAAGTGGCTGGCCAAACATACCGCCGGTTTGTGACCAAAAGTTCAAAACCATCGATCGCACAGACTGGCCAAGTGTATTGTCCGCACCAGCGAAAATTCCGGTCCACTCTGGAAGGTAGCCTCGTACTAAAAAGTAGATTACCCAGAACAGACAAAAACCAACGATAAATGAACCGAACAAGCGCCAGGTAAGATAGATCGTCAATACGGTGGCAACGGGGAACAACATAAAGTCAATGAGTTTGGCAGATGGAAGCACACCGACATCTATGCTGAACAACTTGCCTATCCAGACCAGAAACACCAGCGCTGAGAGTATGGCCAAACTGGCGTTAAGCCATTTAAAGCGCATCGGAAGATCTAAAAACGAAATAAAAAAAGAAAGTAATAGCGGCAGACCGAGGATCATGCCGGTGGGAAGGAGAAAATTGCGTTCAAACGACTTGAATCCAGCCCCCAGCCAGTGTTCCTTGAAGAGGATTCTTTGGTCGCGACGAGACAGTTCATCGAAACCTGCTGTGGTGGTTTCGATAAACCAGCGTACAAAGTCGGTCAACGGACCAGATGCTGCATAGATAACGATAGTCAATGTGAATATCACACTGACGAAATCACAGGTGCGTTGCATTGACGTTCGGTTTTGCAGTGCTGCCATGGCTAGTTAGTCGTCCGGAGTTCAGTCTCGAGACAGTCTAAGTCGCGTTGAAAGCAAACTAAAAATGCACCTGTTGGCCATGTTCTTTCCGGGTTTGGAGCATTAAAATCAGAATACTGATTCTCATTGACATTGCAAGCGAAGTTTTGCACCCTGTATGCCGTATGTCTGACCGTTCTTGTGAAACCAACACCAGTCTGCGGGTGAGCGTCGCCGAGATCCCCGGTGTTCGTACTGCCAGGCAGCATCGCAGCCGAAAACTGCAGGACAGATTTGTTCTGGCGGGTCGCACAGCGCTGCAACACCGCCGGCTTGACGATTTGCCTATCCCGGTTTTGGCCGAGGCCGCGGGCAGTTCCGTCGGTGGCTTCTACTCGAGATTTTCCGATAAGGACACGTTTTTTGCGTTTCAGGTTGCTCGCATGATGGATGAGCACATGCAACTCTTTGAAGAACACCTTGAGCCGCAGCGATTCGTTGGCAAGGCGCATCACGATATCAGCACCGCATTCGTTGACGTCATGTTACTGGTGTATTCGGGGCCATGGCGCGGCGTGTTGCGTGAAGCGTATGCGTTTATTTCAGAAAAACCTGCATGGTGGGGGCCGATGCTTGAACGAGGGCGCCTACTCAGATCGAGGGTGACACAGCTCTACATTCCGGTTGTGCAGAATCCGGACGGTCTTGATGAAAGAGTGTCCGTAGCAGTGCAGCTATTGTTTTCGGCGCTTAATAACGAAATGATGAATCGGAAACTCGCCTTTGGTATCGACGATGAACCGTTTCGACACTATCTGATCTTAATGCTTGACTCGATTGTGACTGCCGAGGCAAGGCAATCAAAACCCTTTACCAAAAATACTGACAATGCCAACGTTTGAATCTCTAAAACAAGTGTTGGATGGCGCAACACGACAAAAAAATGAAGCGGTTGCCGAACAGCTGCCTCTGGGTAACCAGACGGATTTTACGGCTGCTGAAAAAGGCAAGCTGGCTGACTTGCCAGCGGCTGGCATCATGAACAGTTTCGGTCGCAGTGCCTGGGATATGTCGAAATACGACTTCCTTAAAGCTGAGTGCCCGGCGACTGTTAATCCATCTCTGTGGCGCATGGCACGCCTGAATGCCATCGGTGGACTCTTTGAAGTGTCCGATGGTGTATGGCAAGCACGCGGATTCGATTATGCCAACATGACCATTATCCGCGGTAACGAGGGGTGGATTCTGGTTGATCCGCTAATGACCGAAGAAACTTCCAGGGCAGCGCTAAACGTTGTCAATGAAACACTTGGGGAGCGACCGGTTACCGCGGTCATTCTGACCCACACCCATCCGGATCACTTTGGAGGAATTCGCGGTGTACTCGATGCAAATGCGCCGCCACCCATTTACGCACCCGAAGGCTTTATGCAGTTTGCTGCATCGGAAGGCATTCTGGGTGGTAACCACACATCGCGGCGTGCAATCTATCAGTTTGGCTTAACCCTTGACGAAAGTGTTGAGGGCAGTGTCGATGGCGGTATTGGCAAAACTGTTGGCAAAGGTAATCGAACATTCGTTACACCGACTCACTTTGTTGGTGAGACCGGTGCACAAAGAGTAATCGATGGTGTTCAGTTTGTGTTCGCCATGGCCAGTGGCACGGAGGCACCTGCAGAATTTACCTTCCTGTTGCCTGAATTTGCCGTGCTTTGTATGTCTGAGGTGTGCACGCAGACCCAACACAATGTGCTTACCCCGCGTGGTGCGCAGGTACGCGATGCGCTGCTGTGGTCACGTTGTATCGACGAGGCCGCCACCTTGTTTGCACACAGTGCCGATGTGTTGATTAACAGCCATAACTGGCCGGTGTGGGGGCGGGACAACATTGAACGCTACCTGGCAGAACAACGAGACCTATATAAGTATCTGCACGATCAAACGCTAAGGCTTGCCAATAGCGGCGCAACTCCGGACGAGATTGCCAGTGAACTGGACGAGCCGGATTGGATGTCAGAAGCATTCCATGTACGCGGTTACTACGGGACACTGAGTTTTAATGCACGGGCGGTTTATCAGCGATACTACGGCTTTTTTGATGGTAATCCTGTCAATCTAAATCCGTTGGCCCCCGCCGCGCTCGGTAAAAAGCTGATTGAATCGATGGGTGGTGTCAATGCAGCGATCCAGGTTGCCGGTGAGGCGATTATGGACGATGAGCTACAGTGGGCGGCTACCGTACTAAGCCATGTTGTTTTTGCTGGCCATCGTAGTGATGAAGCCAAAAACCTCTTGGCACTGGTCTATCGTCACCAGGGGTATCGCGAAGAGAGCGGCATTATGCGCAACATCTACCTCACCGGTGCAAAAGAATTGGAAGACGGTGTGGTGCCATTGCCAGCATCTGGGGGGCGCAACGTCGATCTGGCAGCAACACTAACCCTAAAAGACTGGTTTGATGCTTATGCGATACGTTTGAACCCGATTAAATCGAAAGGGGTTGTCTCGGTGATCGACTTTAACGTTGAGTCGCAGCAAGTTAGTGTCACCGTGGTACGCCAAACAGAGTTTGCACGTATCGACGCGCAGCATCCCTCACCGGATGCACGTGTCACTATCACTCAATTGCTGCTCGAGAGCTTAACCAATGGAGAGATGACATTGGCTGACGCGAAAGAGCAG
>JAHQVR010000089.1 GCA_019634245.1 Gammaproteobacteria bacterium | reverse complement strand
TACACTGAAGAATTTAAAAAGATGCTGCTGGAAAATCTATCCCATTATCGAGCAGCCTTGGAGAAAGACTCCAAGTAAGTTTCCAACGCCGCAAGGCCATCATCCAAACCGTGCCGGCCAAAGCCTAATCGAAATCGGTCGATGGGTGTCGGGCTTAGTTCTGACTGGTAGATAGTGCTAGGCAAAAACAGTACACCTGCCTGTTCTATAAGGTTATGTGTAAAGGTTTCAACACCCTCTTTACCCGTATATTTCGGAAAAGCCATACAAGAGCCATCGGGGCGTTGCCATTCAAATAGAGTGGGGTGACGTGCAAAGAACGCATCCCATTTAGGTAGGTTGTTGTCAATAATGTTACAGGTGCGTGCCAGCAGCTTGTCTTTGTTTTTTAAGGCTATCAGAGTGAGTTGTTCACTGGGTGCGGAATTACAGATCGACAGATAGTGTTTCATGCGTTCCATCTTGGCTAACACCGCTTTGTCGTGACAGGCAATCCAGCCCACTCGCAATCCCGGCAGACCATACGCTTTTGACATGACATTTAATGACAGGCCTCGTTCATAGACATCACTGATAAACGGTAAGTGTTGAGTGCCCGTTTCACCCAGACCATGAAAAATTTCATCGTGCAGGATGTAGATGCCGTGTATGCGGCAAAGCTCAATAAGCGCCTGGTAACGATCCAGGGGCAGAATGGTGCCGGTGGGATTGTGTGGAAAGTTGATGGTTAACAGTCGCGTATTGGGTTTGATAGCCGCCTTGATCTGATCAATGTCAAGCGACCATCCGTCGTCCGGGTTCAGAGCAACGCCCGTGGCCTCACCAATGGCCAGCGGTAAGCTTTCATGGGATTGGTAGTTGGGTGTGACGACAATTGCGTGGCTGTCCTTATCAAGTAGCACGTTATTGGCTGCGAAAATGCCTTCGCTCGCACCGGAAAAACACAATATATTGTCACTGTTCTGGTTGGTGTAAGTGTCCGCGATCACTTGTCGTAGTTCTGGAGCGCCATAGGTTTCGGTATAGCCCAACCAGAGCTCTTCAAAGCCCTGGCGGTCGGTATCATTGGCCATCGCGAGCAGATCTTTAATAGACAGGCTCTCTGCATCGGAGGCGGTCAAATGGTGCTTGGCGTTAAATTCCCATTTTGAGAAATGTGCTTCTAGCCTGAATTCGGGTAGTTGGGTCATAGGTGCGGGTTACTCTGAGCTCTCTTCGGATTCGTCGCTGAAAGTTTCATCGCGCTCTTCCTTTTCTTCCAGATCCGCTTCTTCAGCGTGCTCAATCGCATACTCGGTAGAAACAACCGTGGTGCGAGCACTGATGGGTAGATACGGTGCCATGTCTTCGGTATCAACAGTATCTCGCTGACTCATTCGATAGAAACCGTAGATACATATCGTACTCATTAGCAGAGTGATCGAAATAAAGAACCATTCAATACCAAAGTTATTCATTAAAAATCCAACGATGATCGGGCCTCCCATCGCGCCGGATCCATTCAAAAACAATAGGCCACCGGAGGCTGCAGCCATCTGGTCAGCCTCAAGATAGTCATTGGCGTAAGCGACCAACAAAGAGTACAAAGGTCCTGATGTGCCTCCGAGAATCAAAGCGACCAGCAGCAACACAGAGAAGGAATCACCAAACCAGACCGCAAGGGCTGCTGCAATGGAACCCACTGCGGTCAGCAGCATGATCAATACACGTCGGTCCATACGGTCTGAGAACCAACCAATCGGATACTGAAAAATAAGGCTACCGACAAAAATAGAGGTGATGAAATAGGACACTTCATTGATCGGCATACCTCGTTCAGTGGCATACACGGGCGCCATAGCAAATAGATTGGCGTAGATACCTCCCAGTAAAAACGTGCCAACGCAGGCCAACGGCGACGCTTTAATGAGATCGGGAATTTTCATCGGGCGGGAAGCTTCGTGCACGGGCGCTGGCGAAGTCGATAGTAAAATCGGCGCAAACGACACGGATACTAGTACGGTTATGAGAACAAATAAGTCATAAGAACCAGGGTCGCCGACATTCAATAGCAACTGGCCAATAACCATGCCGGCCATTTGCACGATGAGATACAGGGACAGCGCCTGACCACGTGTTTCATTATTCGCCCCATCGTTCAACCAGCTTTCTGCCACGACATACATGCCAGATATGCAAAAACCGACCATGAGTCGAAATAGCCACCAGGCGCGCGGATCGACCACGGCAGCGTAGAGAATAAAAGCGGCCGATACTAATGAGCCGAGTGCTGCAAACACTCGCACATGGCCCACACGCCGAAGCAGTCGGGGGGTTATCTGAGAGCCGCCCAAAAAACCAATAAAGTAGGCCGACATGATGTAGCCCATGGTGGTGCTGTTCATTTGCTCGAGTGAACCACGCACTCCAAGCAAGGTGCCCTGTAGCCCGTTGCCGATCATAAGTAGCAACATGCCCAGCAACAACGCCCATGTGTTTTTGAGTACCGCAATCATGATCAAAAAAACTCAACTGTGCTGGCCTGCTTATACTCTTAATCTGTGCCGTTGGGTATGATTTCTTTTGAAAATAAAATTACCGTTCGTGGTTGGGCACGCAGGGTTCGATCGGAAGATATACTGTCGTTGAAAAAGGTCTCTCGAATCAATGACTCAGGAATGAACCCATGGCAAACCGCATCGATTACTATCACTTTTTGATCTCTCCTTGGAGCTATCTCGCGATCGAGCGGTTCAATGTCATTCGTGACACCAAAGGTGTGGCAGTGAACTATAAGCCCATCGATGTTATGTCAACGTTTGACAAGATGGGTGGCCTGCCGCCAGCCAAACGACACCCCTCGCGTCAGAACTGGCGTATGGAGGAGCTAAAGCGATGGCAGAAACATTTAAACGTACCCATGAACTTAACACCTGCGTTTTTCCCGGCTGACCAAGCGTTGGCGGCAAAGATGGTCTATGCCGCGGGCGGGGCTGAAGCGATCCTGGAGGCTGGCATGCTCTCAGATGCGGTGTTGCGAGCGTGTTGGGCCGAAGAGAAAAATATCGCCGACGAGGCAACCCTGGTTTCGATAGCCGATGGATGTGGTCTAGATGGACAGGGTCTGCTGGCAAAAGCTCAAACCGAGGACTGCGCCCGGGACTATCTAAATTGCACCGAAGAGGCGCATATGCGCGATGTGTTTGGGTCACCCACCTACATTGTTGGAGAAGAGTTGTTCTGGGGACAGGACCGACTGGACTTTCTGGCTGCGGCGCTCTAGGAAAATTTTGGATGAGGAAGCAGACTATGAACGTTCAACTACTGCCAACAATGATTATTACCACGTGGCTGATGGGTGTCTTCAACCCCGCTTGGGCCGACACCTGCGATGTTCCAGATCCGAACTCTGAGTATCGATTAGTCTTTGAAGATAATTTTGATGGCAACGTGTTGGATCGCAACAAATGGAATACAGAGTTTCTTTGGGGTCCGGGCGTTATTATTAATAACGAGCTTCAGTACTACGTGAACGAAGGGCAGTTCGGTTACAACCCATTTGTGTTAGCGGATGGCGTCTTAGCGATTGAGGCGATCAAAACACCGTTTGATCGTAGCCAGCTCTATCTCACCCGGTCCATCTATTCCGCAACCTCCGCTGAACTGCTATGGCGAGTGCCAGAGGGTGCCGTGAGCTACGATGTGCTACGCAATGGTGAGTACCAGGCAACGGTGGCCGGCGGATCCTACTTTGAGCCACAAATTAGAGAAGGTATTGACTATGCCTACGAAGTGGTCGCCAAAGATGCCAACGGAAATAACTTAGTATCGGCACAGCTCACCATAAACACGGCCGATAGATCAGTTTCAGTACCTCGTCAGCCGTTTTCACTAGAGCTTTCTGCGAATGTGTATTCGGAGAATGCCTTGGAATTGGTTTGGCGGCCGCCCAACCGTGGTCATCGGTTTGAGATTTACCGCGATGACAATCTGCATCGCGAGCTTCAGGGTTCTGATTACAGCAGTCTATACGAAGCTGGTGTCGTCCCAGGACGCACCTATGAGTATCGTGTGCTCGCTTACGATGTCTGCGATGAGTTGATTATCGAAGACTCCATTGCGGTGAATACTGCAGATGGACTCACGACCACCAGTTTATCTGAGCGGCTGGTTATTCAAGCGAACATTTATTCCAAGACCAGTGGGGAGATTGCCTGGAATTCAGTTCAAGGAGCAACCAACTACGATATCTACGACAATGATACCTTCGTGGCGAACATTACTGGCAGATCACTATTTGTCGATGACTTTATACCCGGCATCGATAGAAAATTTCGAGTCTTGGCTTTCGATGCTGATGGCGTTCTGGTAGATCAAACCACTCGAGTAATCAACACAGCCGATAATAGCTTTGCTAGGAACCGGCAACCGTTTTTATCCGGAATCATTACGAGTTACGATGCCTTTAAGTTTCGTTATGGCTATGTGGAGATGCGCGCCAGGATGCCTGCCGGCAAAGGGTTATGGAGTGCCTTTTGGTTGTTAAATGCCTACTACCACGATGCGCAACCTGAAGATCCAGAGATAGACATTATCGAAGCCATCGGAGACCTGCCGACCACCGGTAACTATGCTTATCACGTTCAAAAAGATCTCGATGGTGATTCGGTAAGCGACTACCAAGAGTCTAAGGAACTGAGTTCAGTTATCGAAGATTTTTCTGCGGATTTTCACACCTATGCAGTCGATTGGAGCCCGGGCGTCGTCGTTTGGTATGTCGATGATGTTGAAGTAGCGCGCGTGGAAAGCGATGATGTTTCTAGTGAGCAGATGTATGTGTTACTCAATCTAGCTGTCGGTGGTACCTTTCCTGGTGACCCTGATGAAAGCACCCCATTCCCAGCACGAATGGAGATCGATTATGTGCGCGTCTACCAAAGATAGTGTTGTTTGATCAGACTTTTTTTCCACCTGTGGGGTGTTCGATGGCGTTTAGATCAACGAGATCCCATTCAAGTCCTTTGTTTCTGAAGATTCGTTTGGATTTGTTTGGGTAGTCGGCGACATCCTGTGGCAAACGCTCGCCAACCACGATGCAACGAAAGGGAGTATTTCCACTGTTGTGTATCGTGTGAGCGGGGCCACCCTTAGGATATCCGATAAAGTCTCCTGGACCTATGTCGTGTTGCTGCTCGCCTAGGTAAGCGGTCGCAGTTCCATCGAGCACATACACGCATTCATCTTCAAAGTAGTGGCGATGAAACTCGGTTGACCATTTGTTGGGTTGAATTTCGATGATGTGAAATCCAAAACCAGATAACCCGGTCATGTCGCCTAATGATTTATTATTCCTGACAGCATCCGCATTAAGAAAATGCGCCTTGTCTAACCCTTCCATAGCATCGATGTCAGATTTTTTGATGATCGATTTTGTCATTGAGAAGCCCTGTCGACGTTTCGATTGGTTGGTGATTTAATATATATCATTTACAATCTGTTTCAGTTTTTGTTTTAAGGTCTAGATAATGGAATCTGCCAACCGAGAGGGAATTGTGTCGCTTTGGCCAACACTGTTCTTGGCTCGAGAAGTACCTGGCTCTGAACCGGCTAATGCGGCATTAGAATCGGTGATATTGGATCTTGACCAAGCCGACGAACAGGTCACCACAGAGTATCGGTCGCAGAATATCTTTGAAATTGATCATCCGGCGTTAGCGTGGCTAAAACAGTGTGTCAACAAAACGGTGATTGATTATTTAAGTGCGCAGCAATTGGATTATAACGTTGAGTGGACTTTGCAAGCGTGGGCCAATGTTAACCGCCGAGGTGACTACCATACATTGCATAATCATCCACACAGTTATTTAAGCGGTACCTACTATGTAATGGTGCCTCAACAGCCGGTATCTCGTGTTCAACGCAATGATCTAAATCCAGCAGCCATTTCCTTTTTTGATCCTCGGCCACAGGCGAATATGACGGCTATTGCAAAAGATGCGCAAGTGGATCCTGAGCATCGTGTCCTACCGAAAGCGGGGATGATACTGCTCTGGCCTTCGTTTCTGCACCACTGTGTGCACCCTAATTTTTCAGAAGAAGAACGTTTGAGCATTTCTTTCAACGTGATTCTTAAGCAGCCTGGAGCCTATCTTCCCACTTAGGGGTTGTCGGCTAAAGCTCGGTGTTTTAGTACTAGATCTACACACACCACCGATACGATAATCAGTCCACCAAGCATGGACAGTGAATTTAATTCCGTACCGATGATTAAGTAAGCCGATACGGTGGCGAGAATGATCTCAGTCATCGTGAGTAAGGCTGCGGTGGGAGCGGGCACCAACCGAGCGCCCCAGATTTGTCCGAGCATGGATGGAAATAGGATTAAACCGCCGAACAATAAGCCCAAGGGCACAGCGATGTACCACGCATTCATGGAAGGTAGCTGACCGGATATAACGGGATGGTCGATGGACACAACAATAATCAGCGCAAATAGTCCGGTGCACAACAGCGTCACTGCGGTAGTTGAAACGGGTGGCGGGTCTGAGCGGCCACGCAGCATACTCAAGCACAGCGCCCAGGTAATCCCAGCCGCAAGGCCGCACCAGTCGCCTAGGCCTTTGGGTAGCGGTAGCTCAGTGCCACCGCCGAGCAGCAACCACAGTCCGATTAACGCAAGGAGAATAAACACTAATTGAATGGGCGTTATCACCTCCTGGTAGAGTATTCGGGCTGCGATTGTCGTCCATATGGGTAATAGATAGAATAGAAACACCACCCGGATAACATCCGACACCATAATGCCGAGGAAATAAAGAACACAGGACAGACCCATCGTGGAGCCTATCAACCAGGCGTCGAAACTCATGAGGTCTTCGCCCTGATTGCGCAGTAAAGCAACCACTATGGCAACTAATGCACCCAGTAGAGACACTAAGGCAATGGCCACCGTACCTTTAAAGCCCATGCTGTCTAATAGTCTTAACGGATACCAGAATAGCCCCCAGACAGAGGCCCCTAAAGCGATGGACCATGCACCGCGTATATCCAGTGACGATAAATTAGTCATAGAAAAACAGTATGCCATTTAATTGTTTAGGCAGCCGTTGAACACGAACAAATAAGCGTATCGCTATGAAAAAACCTTTAAGCGTCGTTGTAGCTGGTTTGGGAAATATGGGTCGTAGCCATGCCTCTGCCTACCATCGACAATCGCAGTTTGACATTGTGTCTTTGGTGAATCGCTCTGCAGTCGAACTGCCGGATGAGCTTAATGACTATCCACGTGACACGGATTTTCTATCAGCGTTGAAGCACTATCAGCCCGATATTGCTTCGATAAATACCTATTCAGATACCCACGCTGAATATGCGATTGCGGCTTTAGAAGCCGGCTGTCATGTGTTTTTAGAAAAGCCGATTGCGACTACTGTCAATGATGCAAAACGTGTCGTCGCGGCGGCTAAGGCCAGCAACAGAAAATTGGTGGTCGGGTATATTCTGCGGCATCACCCATCCTGGATGACGTTGATCGACGAAGCTCGTCAATTAGGGGGCCCCTATGTGTTTCGCCTCAATTTGAATCAACAGTCTTCTGGCAGCACCTGGCAGACACACAAACAACTCCTTGAGTCTTTATCTCCGATCGTCGACTGTGGTGTTCACTATGTCGATGTGATGTGTCAGATAACCGATAGCCGGCCCATCAAGGTGAGTGGTATGGGGTTGCGATTAAGCGATGAAATTGCCTCTGACATGTACAACTATGGACATTTCCAAGTGACGTTTGAAGATGAATCGGTTGGTTGGTACGAGGCCGGCTGGGGACCGATGATGTCGGAAACGGCATTTTTTGTTAAAGACATTATTTCACCGAAGGGTTCGGTATCGATTGTCATGAGCGAAGATGCTAAGTCTGATGATATCGATACCCACACGAAAACCTCCACCATTCGAGTTCATAAAAGTGCCTTAGCTAAAGATGGCTCTTTCGCAAATCGGGATAAGATTTTATCGATGCAGGATGAACCTGGGCATCAGGAACTCTGTGATCGAGAGCAAGCCTATCTGGCACGTGCCATAGTAGAAGATATGGATTTATCGAAGCACATGGAGGATGCGGTTCGTTCTCTTCAGGTGTGCCTAAGCGCGGATGAAAGCATTCGAACCAATAGAGAAGTTTTGCTGCAGTGATCAGATCTCAGCACTAATAAGGGCGACGACATTTACGCAATCTTTTTCGCAAGCTTTATAACCGGCTGAAATCCGTATTCCAAACAATATTTTTTTAGCGCTCGATTGTTCAGAATCTCGATTAAATACCACTCGAAATATTCAATCTCTCGCTTGGATAGTGAGCTTGCGGAATGACGCGCATAGAACAGGCGATCAAAGACATTCAGGTATTTGTCTAAGGCATGGAGTAAATCCAATCGTTCAGGTTCTTCTAACAATGAACCTGGGCTGACGATGTCTTCAACGCTGATGGTTGGATGGCGTTTACCCACAATGCGGGAGATTTTATCCAGATCTTTATCGGTTTCCAGATACTTGGCCAGATCGAACAAAAAAGTGGTTCTTGACCAGGCAAGTTCACGTCGGCGAGAGCTTAAGTAACGTCCGAGGGCGAAAAAGGCTGCTAGAACGCCGGCGATGTACTCCCAATTATTTTTTATAAATTCGATAATAAGTTCGGTCACGGTTAATTTTATCCGAGGTTCTAACGGTTAGAGAAGGTCAGTGCGCAATCGCTCCAGGATATCCAATCCTTGCATAGATAAATAATGTAAAAGGTCAATGAACACCCAATTTTCAGCCAGTTTGTCTCCATCTCGGCGATAGACATCCACGACCCGCATGTCGCAGCGAAAGTTATTGCCAGGTAATCCTAGAAATCCACCGCTGGGTGTGTTGGTTAGATTTGCCCAACCGAAGAAGCAAGCGTATTGACCTTCGGCAAAGCGGGCGACATGTCCGTTGAACGTTTTGTCTTTCAGGTGTAAGCGAAAGGGATACTGATGCTGTTTTTGGTAGCGTTCGATGGTGTATGTAGCACCAATACCCGCAGGGCCGTACCAGATCATATCCTCATGCCAGGTGCGGGCGAGTAGTTCAGGTGGGCAACGGTGATCGTCGAGTGAGTTCAGTTGACCCAAATCGGCAACCATTCTGTTCACCAATTGTACGGTCTTGCTCGCTTCTGTCGGATCGTGCTCCGTGAACAACAAACCATCGTGGGTACGGGGGCCTGGATGAACAAAGGCTGCACCCGTTTGTGGCGGTAGCGGGTAGTGTCCAGCCTGCTCCATCACACTAATGACATCGCAAAATAGAGCGGTCTGAGTGATCTTTCCGTTGTCTACCTGGTTGAATTCTGCGTAGCGTAGAAAGGTAATTCTGCCGGTAGCTGGAATGCCCAACCAAGGCCGATCGAACAAACCCATAAAATGACCCATACTGCACACCCATTGTGTCGCGCCTTGATCCACATCGTTATGTCCGGCGAGGAAAATATCGGGCCGACGCTGCAGTGCTGTGAATGAGTGAAATAACGGTTCCCAAAATACGCTAGCGACACTCTGAGCACTTGTTTGTTCATAGAACGGGTGCATTCCTCGCCAATGGTAATCTTCACTGACATGCTGCTCGAGGACCTGTTGTGGGTTGTCGCGACCACGTTCTAGAGCCTCGTGAAAATCGAGCACAAGCTGTTTGGCGGTTTGTAAGTCCGTGGACATGAGAGTGTTATTCTGATTACCAGTAGTTTAGCGCCGCGTTGTACATGTTTTCGATATCGACCAGATTGGACTCCCGGGGGGCATTGGCAATAGCCCGTTTCTGCCGGAATGACGATTCAGCCATTGAGCTAACATCGTTGGCGGTAAAACCAACTCCACTTAAGCCATTGGGCATGTCTGTGCGTTTCATGAGCTCTACGATACGTTTAGATAGCACTTCTCCTGCATCTTGGGGCGTGGCGCCGTGAAGATCTGCCCGCAAATGTTTGGCACCTTCGAGATGTCTTTCCGGCTCAGCCTCTGCGGTGTAATTAAAAATAGCGGGTGCGCTGACCACAACGCTTATTCCGTGTGGCACAAAAGGAGAGTCAACGTTGTAGTCTTTAGTGGTTATGTTTTGCATGAGATGAGTAACACCATAAGACATGGCATGCGGCAAGTGAGTGCCACTATTGCCAAACGCAATGCCAGCCAGAGTGGCGCCGAACATCAATTGATCTCTAGCCTCATGATCGCTGGCATCGGCCACACCCCGAATCAAATAGTCGCCCACAATTTCTAAGGCGTTGATGGCTGCTAAATCACTAAAAGGATTTGCACCTTGAATGTACTGCCGTTGCTGTGGATTCTTCACATGGGCATGTTTGGTATACGCCTTAGCGGTGAAGCATTCCAGAGCGTGGCTCATTAAATCAAAACCGGTCGAGGCCACAATGTTCGCAGGCAGTGAATCGCAGCATGCGGGATCTACTATCGCATCGGTTGGCAACAGATAGGGGCTGGCGACAACGAACTTGCAATCCAATTCATTGATGCGAATGACGGATAGCGATGTGCACTCAGAGCCAGTTCCGGAGGTGGTCGGACAGGCAATGTGGGGTGCTAACGGACCGGGTATTGTTTTGCCGCTGCCGATAGGTGCGGCGAAGTAGTCCAGAATGTGACCGTCGAATTGATGCATGGCTAGTGCAGCTTTAGCCGTATCCATGACTGAGCCGCCGCCAACCGATACCACACCATCGGTTTTTGCGTTATCCAGAAACGCTTTGGCGCGCATCACCGTGTCGTCACAAGGCTCGATTCGAATGTCGGAATACACCTGCACCGTAAGACCACTGGCTTCCAACGACGACTTGGCCATGGCCACCAATGGCCCGTCACACAATCCAGGATCAGTGAATAGAGCCACGCGCTTAAGCCCCCTGGCAGTGGCTCTTGAGCCAAGTTCGTGCAGCGTGCCGCGGCCAAAGGTTAGGATCGGCATGGCAACCGTGAATGATTCAGCGCCATTGCTTGTTGGAGCGAAGTATTGGCATCCCACGGTGTACGGCCTCTTAATCGTTAGCGATACACTGAATTGTACGCATAAAAAAAGGCGCCCGGAGGCGCCTTTTTTTTCATCGGTCGTTGGGTTTGGCTGATCAGCTGCCTTGCTTCAAAATCGACAAACCTTTGAGTAGGCTCAAGGCCTCGTATAATTGATAGTCATCGTAAATCAGACTATCTTCTGCGCCTTCTTCAGACGTGGTTTCAGCTTCTTCCTCTTCTGTATTGCTCAAATGGCCGCTTAAGCTGGATTCAGTTAGCGGTGTGTATGAGCTATCGTCAGGGCGGCTCCATGATCCTGGTTTGGTAACAATATCAGGTTCAATGCCCAGCGCTTGAATGGATCGACCTTCAGGTGTGTAGTACCGCGAGGTGGTGAGTTTTACCGCGCCTCCGGCGGGTAAATCTTGAATGGTCTGGACCGAACCTTTGCCGAAGGTCTTGGCGCCCATAATCACGGCGCGTTTGTGATCTTGCATTGCTCCGGCGACGATTTCGGAGGCTGAGGCGGAACCGCCGTTCACTAACACAACCAAGGGCATACCGTTGAGCACATCGCCATTGGTGGCGTCGTAGCGAAGCTTCGAATCTGCCTCACGGCCATCGGTATAAACGATCATTCCGTCGTTTAAAAAGGCGTCGGAGACACCAACCGCACCAGAGAGTACACCTCCTGGGTTGTTGCGTAGATCCAGCACCATGCCCTGCAAGTCACCGTCGGTTTCAACCTGCATCTTCTTGATGGCTTTGAGCATATCGGCGGTGGTTTTGGTTTGAAAATTCGATATCCGCACATAGCCATACTGTTCATCCAGCATGCGGCTGCGAACGCTCGTCGTTTTGATTATCGCGCGCTTGATGTCAATGGTTAGTGGTCTGTCTTCGCCTTCCCGAATCACGGTGAGTTGGATGTTGCTGCCGGGCTTGCCGCGCATCAACTTCACCGCATCATTTAACGACAGTCCTTTAACAGGAGTTTCATCAAGGCGGATGATCAGATCACCCGGCTGCATACCTGCGCGCTGCGCCGGTGTGTCATCAATCGGTGAAACAACTTTGACGAACCCATCTTCCATGCTGACTTCGATCCCCAATCCACCAAACTCACCGGTGGTGCCAATTCGTAATTCATTGAATTCTTCGGTGTTCAGATACGCTGAATGTGGATCGAGCCCGTGCAGCATGCCGCGAATGGCGTGCTCAAACAGTTCTTCATCAGAAACTTCTTCCACATAGTCGCTTTTGATCCGAGCGATGATGTCAGTAAAGGTGCGCATCTCTTCCAGCGGAAGCCCCTGCGCTTGCGGATTTTTTGTCGCGAGTACGGTCGTACCAATAGACAGTGTTGCACCGAGGACGGTGCCTGCCAGTATGAGCGACAGGGAGTGTGCGTTAACTTTCATGTAATTGACTCCGGATTTTGTTTTCCGCTGTGGTCATTTTCTAAGGGCCATCAAATGAGAAGTGGTTCATTGTTCACCCAGTGTAAGTTCTCAACGAGTGTCTGTCAGTTTTCGGCCGTCACAGCTCATAACTTGGCGTTTCTAAAGCTATTTTTAGCGCCAACCCACTGTTCCGGATCAACCGGTTTGGCATTGTGGCGAATTTCGAAATACAGACCACTGTGCTTCTGACCACCAGAGTCTCCAACAGTTGCAATTGTCGCACCGGCTTCGACCCAGGCGCCCGACGCCACCCGAACATCCCTATTGCCACCGTAGAGCGTCATATAGCTGTCACCGTGGTCGATGATGACCAGCATGCCAAACCCTTGCAGCCAGTCGCTGTAAACCACTTCACCATTGGCGATGCTGCGCACCGGCTGACCCGGCTGTGCCCGCAGGAAAAGCCCGGTCCAGTTAAGCTTGCCGACCGATTTGACGTCACCAAATCGGGCTTCAATCGACCCGGCGACCGGCAACGCATAGCGCCCCTTACCATTTTCAAAGTAGCCTGAGGCGGCCAGTTGGGCTTGTTTCAATTCCTCCATAAGCACTTGGAGTCGTTCTCGGTCCGCCTTGAGAGTGGCTACGCTGCGAGATTTTTTGTCAATTTCTTGCTCAACGGTCTTCAGCGATTCCGTTTTTGCTGAACGTATCTCAACATATTCGCTGTACTGTTTTGTGGCCTTTTTTTGTAGATACTGAACCCAGTTTCGATTCTCTAGTGCGTCAGTGTGGGCTTTTTCGATTTCGCTCAGAGTTTGTAGTTGTCGGTCTATCAATTGGTGTTGCGCGCGCATGACATATTCTGTGTACACATTCAATCGTGAGGCTTCTGCAGGGTCATTGCTTTGCAACAGGACTTTTAGGCCAGAATTGCTGCCGACCTGCAGGCTACTGCGCAACGCTTCGGCCAACTGATGTTTTCTTTGTTGCAATAAAGATCGCTCTGTGTCGATCATGGTTTGCAGAGAGTTGAGCTTGTTGGTGTAGTTTGTCAACTGATTATCGAGTTCCGCCAGTCTGGATTCTCGCTCAGAGGCTTTTGAGGCCACAGCGTTTAATGTGTTGTTCAGTTCGGCCTTGAGCTGACGATTAGCCTCAATTTCTAGTCTGAGCTTATCCAGACGGGCCGCTGTTTCCTCGAGTTTGTACTCGACACTTTCAACCGATTGAGTGGTCTCTGAGGCGTGCGCGTACCCGACCATGGAGGACACAGCCACGACCAACAACACCGCACTGATCGGGATGCTGGCGAGTAGGTGGGTTCTGAGAGAGTCAGGAGTTGCTCTCATAGCGTGTCTGGTAATTTCTAAAAACGATCTAGAAGTGTAGTTCGTATTCACTTCAAAAACGGGGGCTTTGAGTATTTTGCACGCATCCAGTTTAAGGAGTCGAATATCTTGGGCTTTTGGGCTAATCGCAAAATGAGAGCGTGTTTATGCGGGAAGTCGCAGGTGCTCAGTCCGGCGATCAGCACGAGAACGCCGGGGCCGGGGGTGACCAACAGGATCAGTCCAGCCACTAGCAGTGTCAGTCCAAGAACATTACGAATTAAAAAAAGTGCCCAGCGCTGCGGTCCTCTCGATAGTTCAGAAGGTTTTTGCCGTACGAAGTAATCCACGGGTAGTTGTGCAATCAACCAGGGCGCCGCCACAATCGTACAGGCGAAGAGCAGCAAGCCGATCACAGAGAAGGCGGTGATTAGATCAGCATGGGATGATATCCACTCAGTGGTTGAGCGCAGCATTCGATCGCAGGGGTTCGTAAACGACCCCCTATTCTATCCAGTTGATCTCATCAGCAGTGTGTTTGTTGACAACCACACTGCGCAAGCTCTCTGCCATATAGGAGCTGTAGCTCGAAGTGGCTATTCTTCCAGCCATAATCTCGGCATTGCGTTGCGGGTACAGCGGTGCACGGTTGGGGGCGGAGTATCCCCATGGGTATGCGGGGTTGCCAAAATTATCGTATTTATCAATCGCACCAACGGTATGCAGCATCTCGTGCGCGATCACGATGTTGTTTTGTTGGGTTTGTTCGGCATCTGCGAACAGATGGACTAAGCCCATCAAGCCCTTTTGCATGCCTAAAGAGTGCGCCAGTGCCACATCGGGTTCACCCTCATGATACATCGCGAACATACGCACCCGAGTCAAGCCATTGCCATCCTCTGGTGTGTGCCGATAGGCCCACCACCGAAATCGCAATCCCCAGAACAGCACATCGAGTTCATTGGGATTTTGGGCCGGAAACGCGGGGGGTAGCTCGTGTATTTGTGCTCCCAGGGTCACACTGAACGGAGTCGTGAGTGCTAAATTGTGGCGCTTCGCCTCACGCACTCCCCAGCGGTCAATTTGTGAGAATGTGGCGGTCTCAAGCTGGTCAATATAGTCAGCCGTTTCCAGATGGCCGTCCGCGTTTATCGGAAAGACAGTGACCTGCAATGGCTGGTTCCAATTGCGAGAATAGACTCGCTGATGCAAACTGGTTAACGCCACCACCGTTAGAACGATCAGCAGAAAAGTGATTCGCAGATTGGCGAAACTGGGTAGAGTCATGGAAATCATTCGTGAGGCGCTGATTACTTGTGTCGGTTTGTCTGTTACCCCACTTGAGTGCCCGGCTGATTGAAATTGCAGCTGTTCTCAGTTCGCCTAAACAGAACCGTTCAAAGTCTCACAAATCGAAGAAAACTATGAGAACTGACCAATCAATGCCTATCGAACGTAAACACTACCAACCACCGGGTTGGAGAATTCATAGTGTCCATTTGCACTTTGAGCTTCACCCAAGCGCTACCCGTGTTATTAACCGAATGGAGTTGGAGCGCATCGAAAATCAGCCGCTGCGCCTCGATGGTGTAGAGCTTGAGCTAATCTCTATTGCGGTAGATGGCAAAGCACTCGCAGCCGATGACTATGAAATCGGTCAAAGTCACTTAACCATCGCTGCGCTTCCTGAGCGCTGTGAGTTACTCGTTGAAACCCGCATAAACCCCAAGGCGAATACGGCGTTAGAAGGGTTGTATCAATCCAGTGGAAACTTTTGTACGCAATGCGAAGCCGAAGGGTTTCGAAAGATAACCTACTACCTGGACAGACCCGATGTACTGTCGGTGTTTACGGTCACTATCGATGCTGAAAAACAGCACTATCCGGTATTACTCTCTAATGGCAATTTGCAGCACGAAGAACCGCTAGATTCCGGATGGCACCGTGCGGTTTGGCATGACCCGTTTCCTAAGCCATGCTACTTATTCGCGCTTGTGGCAGGTACGTTGGTCTATCAACACGATACCTATACCACCACCAGCGGGCGAGAGGTTGATCTATTCATTTATGTTGAGAAACACAACCTATCCCTGTGTGACTTTGCGATGGGCGCACTGCAACGTTCTATGCGTTGGGACGAAGATGTGTATGGACTGGAATACGACTTAGATCGATTCATGATCGTTGCGGTAGACGACTTTAATATGGGTGCGATGGAAAATAAGGGGTTAAATATTTTTAACTCTAAATTTGTTCTTGCGAATACCGATACAGCGACCGACACCGATTTTCTGGGAGTGGAGGCCGTTATCGCCCATGAGTATTTTCATAATTGGACGGGTAACCGCGTAACCTGTCGAGACTGGTTTCAGCTCAGCCTAAAAGAAGGACTAACGGTGTTTCGGGACCAGGAGTTCAGTAGTGATATGCACTCCAGAAATGTCAAGAGAATTGAGGATGTGCGACTGCTGCGCGATCGTCAGTTTGCCGAAGACTCCGGACCCATGGCCCATCCAGTGCGGCCAGACAGCTACATCGAAATCAACAATTTTTACACACTGACGGTGTACGAAAAAGGCGCTGAAGTGATTCGTATGTTTCATACATTATTAGGTGCTGAGCGCTATCGTCGAGGTATCGATGAGTACTTTAAACGTCATGATGGGCAGGCGGTGACATGTGATGATTTCATCGAAGCTATGCAATCGGTGTCTGATCTTGATCTTGATCAGTTCAAGTTATGGTACAGCTATGCCGGAACACCGACACTGGTCGTCAGCACGGACTACGACGCGGAGCGCAAAGTATTTACCCTAACGGTGGAACAACAGTGTCCCGATACGCCTGGGCAGTCAGACAAACAGCCTATGCACATACCATTAAAAGTCGGCTTGATAGACCGTTTGGGGAAATCGTTGCCGTTATCACTCGCCGACGGTTCTTTCACTGCGTTGCTACACGTTCGTAATCGCACAGAGCGGTTCGAATTTCATCAGGTTGCCAGTCCACCGGTACCGTCCCTACTTCGCGAATTTTCTGCGCCGGTGAAACTGCAGTACGATCATTCTGATGAGGAACTAGCCTTTTTAATTCGCCACGATGAGGATGATTTCAATCGTTGGGAATCGAGCATGCGTTTATCGGAGCGCTTGGTGGGTCGGGCGATGCAATCTGGCTCCACGGTTGATGCCTCGGTGTATGTGAATGCATTGGGCACACTGTTGGAGAACGCAGATTCTGATCCAGCGTTTGTCGCGGAAGCTCTGGCCATTCCTGGTGTAGAGACATTAGCTGGCCAGTATCTACCCATGGATATTCATCCTGTGTACAAAGCCAGAGAGTGTGTACTGCGTAGCGTGGCCAGTGCACATTACGAAACACTGACACGCATCGTGGAACGCCATACCGCTGATAGCGAACCAGAATTTTCAAAGCAGGGTGTTGGGCGTCGCAAACTGGTGAATCAAACGTTGTGGTTGCTCAGTTCGCTGGATAGGTCTCAATGGCTGACATTGGCGGAGTTGCACTATGATAGGGCCAGTAATATGACAGACAGAATCGGTGCGTTGCGAACTCTATGTCGTTTACCGGGTGAGTCTCGCGATCAGCGGTTAGCTCATTTTTATGATCGTTATCAAGACCAGCGTTTGGTGGTGGATAAATGGTTTGCCGTTCAAGCGACATCGGAGCATCCCGATGTGCTCGAAGATGTGGTGGTGCTGTCAAAGCACCCAGACTTTAACAAATCCAACCCCAACCGATTGCGTTCGCTCATCGGTGCTTTTGCGATGAGTAATCCTGTGGGGTTCCATCGAACGGACGGTCGAGGGTATGAGCTGTTAGCGGACTACATCATTGATCTGGATTCGCTGAATCCTCAGATAGCGGCTCGAATGGTTTCGCCATTGATTCGATACCAGCAGTTTGCGGAACAACCGAGGTCCTTGATGCTCCAGGCTTTGGAGCGTATTTCCGCAACCCCGAAGCTATCAGCCGATGTGGCAGAAATCGTCCAGAAAAGCCTGAATTGATGGATCATTCAAATTGTAAACAACTATGAATTGCGGCGAATCGGATCAGTGATTGCATCTATGGCGTGCTAATTTTCCAAGACCAAAGTTTGTGCAGTTCGCGCAACGGCAGTAACCTCAGGAATAGAGCGCATGTCTGAAAAAAGGGTTGGCACAGTTAAGTGGTTTGACAATGCCAAAGGTTATGGTTTCATTCTCAGCCCTGAAGGGGAGGATGTTTTTGTCCATTATCGTGCCATAATCGGCGAAGGCTACCGATCACTGGCAGAGGGGCAAAAGGTCGAGTTTGTGGCCACACGAGGCGATAAGGGCTGGCAGGCGTCTGAAGTTTCAGTCGACACTCATTAACGAGGTTTTGTTGTACTGAACCGGGCGGTTTTGTGTTCTAAGCCGCTTGGTGTGCCCGCTCGTATCGCGACGCGATGGCACAACATTCACAATTTGATCTTCTAAGAACGCGTCGATTTGGACCTTACTTCGTCACCCAACTCTTGGGTGCATTCAATGACAATGTCTATAAAAATGCCCTGGTGGCGCTCTTAGCGTTTGCACCTGCGTTGGTCCAGGGTGGTGATGCCAGTAAAAGTACGTTGTTAATCAACCTTTCTGCCGGTCTGTTTATCCTGCCGTTTTTTCTCTTTTCAGCGATTGCTGGTCAAGTCGCTGACAAGTACGAAAAGTCCATGCTCATTCGACGCATTAAAATTGCCGAAATTGGAATAATGACCTGTGGTTCTATTGCTCTGATCACCGGCAATCTCAGTTGGCTTATGGGAATCCTATTTTTAATGGGTACTCAATCGGCGTTTTTTGGTCCCATAAAATACGGAATATTGCCGCAACATCTAAAAACCCATGAGCTGATCGGTGGTAACGGCCTGGTGGAGATGGGTACGTTTCTGGCCATATTATTCGGCACCATCATTGGCACGCAAATAATTATCAAAGCACCCGGTGGCAGCGTTCTGCCCACGGTCTGCCTGATTTTATTCATTGCAGCGGTGGGGTATTGGTGGAGTCGCAAGATACCGGCGGCCGAGTCTCACGATCCTAATCTGCAGCTCCGCTTTAATCCTGCTACTGAAACCGTCAAACTCATCAATTACACCCGCAAACACCGGGTAATCTTTCAAACCATCCTGGGAATCTCCTGGTTTTGGTTTCTCGGTGCGACCTACCTGGCGCAGTTTCCGGTCTATTCACGCGATGTATTAGGTGGCACTGGTGATGTGTTTACGTTACTGCTAGCGCTATTTTCCATCGGCATCGGTATCGGCTCCGCTCTTTGCGAAAAACTCTCTCACGGACAGGTTGAAATTGGCTTAGTCCCGTTCGGATCGATAGGGTTAACCTTGGCCGGGTTGGATTTGTACTTCGCCACTCCCAGTACTCCATTAGGTGTGGATCTAGGGGTAGTTGGGTTTATCAGTGCTGCAGGCTCGTTCAGAATCCTATGTGATGTTTTGATCATTGGACTGTTTGGTGGTTTTTTCATTGTGCCGCTGTACGCGCTGATACAAAAACTCAGCCGACCAGATCGATTGGCTCGCGCTATAGCCTGTAACAACATTATGAATGCGCTGTTCATGGTCGGATCAGCTCTACTGGTGATCCTACTTTTTAAGGTGGCCAATCTGTCGATTAAACAGTTGTTTGGGTTGTTGGCGCTAATGAATGCGTTGGTGGCCATCTATCTATTCAGATTAGTGCCAGAATTTTTAATGCGTTTCTTGATTTGGATGTTAATTCATACCTGCTATCGCGTTAAGTCCATCGATCTGGATAAAATTCCCAAAGACGGTGCAGCTGTATTGGCGGCGAACCATGTGAGCTTTGTCGATGCACTGGTTGTGGGTGGAACGATTAGGCGCCCAGTGCGTTTTGTTATGTATCATAAGATTTATAACCTACCCATTTTAAATTTTGTCTTTAAAACGGCTAAAGCCATTCCGATAGCTGGGGCAAAGGAAGATAAAACGATGTACGATTCAGCGTTTGAGGAAATGCGCCGCGCTGTAGATGAAGGTGATCTGTTGTGCATTTTCCCTGAAGGTCAAATTACTCACGATGGTGAGATGAACGACTTTCGTCCGGGTATCGAACGCTTGATAGCTGATCGGCCCGCTCCAGTGGTGCCGATTGCTCTACGAGGACTATGGGGGAGCCTATTTAGTCGCTCTGGAGGTCGTGCGCTGCTGAAAATGCCACGTCGTTTATTTGCCAGGATTGATATTGTGGCAGGCGATCCTATCCCCGCGACCGATGTTACGGCGGCTAAGTTGCAAAAAACAGTATTGGAGTTACGTGGTGACAAACGCTAATTCGGAAATGCCCGAAGGGCGGTTACTCTATGAACTATCCCTACCCGTGCGTTGGGGAGATATGGATTCGTTGGGACATGTCAATAACATCGTGTATTTCCAATATTTTGAATCCATCCGATTGGCGTGGTGTGAATCGTTGGGTTTTGCCCCGTTAGGGCAAAACCGTACTGGCCAGGTAATCGTAAACACCCAAGCCGAATTTCTAAAACCCGTGGTATACCCTGCAACACTACTATTGCGCATGGGAGGGCATTCGCCGGGCAGAAGTTCGTTTGTGAGTAGTTATACTCTGGTCATTGATGGCACACTGTACACCCGGGGTAGTGCCAAGATCGTCTGGGTGGACTATGCATCGAATCAATCAATTCCGTTACCGGATAACGTTCGCTCTCAGCTCGTCGATGAGCATGAGTAACAGAGCCTTAAACTATGTCTGAATTTGGGTTTTGCCGAGCCTGTGGCTCCCGGGTGGAACAGAAAATACCCAGCGGCGACGATCGGCTTCGTGATGTTTGCCCATCGTGTTCGCACATACACTATGAAAATCCCAAGGTGATCGTAGGCTGCCTCATGCATTGGGAGAATACGGTTCTACTGTGCAAGCGAGCTATTGAACCCAGGATGGGTTTGTGGACTCTGCCGGCAGGATTTATGGAGAACAAAGAAACCACGATGGTTGGAGCAGCCCGTGAAGCTTATGAAGAGGCCTATGCTGAATCTGATGATCTGCGCTTATTTGCTGTATATAACTTACCGCGCATTTCTCAGGTGTATGTCATGTACGTGGGTGAACTTCGAAACGGTTATTGCAAACCCGGTGTGGAATCTCTCGAAACGGCGTTGGTGGCGGAAAAAGATATACCCTGGGATCAACTGGCGTTCCCTGTCGTCACCGAAACCTTACATCGCTACTTCGAATTAAACGATCGAACACAATGGCCAGTGTTGTCGGCGGATATTATCAATCGTGCTGACCAACCACTGGACATAATTCGGCATCCTGTGAGCTCCACTGACTGAACGATCCGGGGTAGAGTAACCCAGGGTTTAATCCCGCATGTGTCATTGCCAGTATATTGTGAGCCGCTGTGACACCAGAGCCACAATAGTGCACCACGGTTTTGTCGCTGCCATCGATGAGGGACTCATAGGCTGTCTTGAGAACATCTGGTGATAGGAACATCCCAGCGGAATCAACGTTATTTATAAAGTGCCTGTTAAGAGCGCCGGGTAAGTGTCCCGGAATTCGGTCAATGGGTTCCTCGATACCGTTATAGCGAGTCCCTTCACGCGCATCGATCAATAGATAGTCCGATTGGGCTGGGTCGGCTCCCTGGCCATGCGCTCGCTGCAGCTCCGCGTGCTCTATCGTGTGTAGTTCAGAGGCGCCCAATGGCAATGGCGGTGGGTGGTTTTGTTTTAGAGGCAGCTCGCTAGATACATCCAACTCCGCACTGGCCCAGCTATGGAACCCTCCGTTTAAAACGGCTGCTTTACGATGACCTAGCCAGTGGCACATCCACCAAAGACGGGCGGCTACTGCGCCCACCTTGTCGTCATAAGCGATAATTTGAGAGTTTGGAGTCACACCAGCTTGGGCGAGAAAAGTAGCGAAATCCTCAGGTGCGGGCAACGGGTGTCTGCCTGTGGAGCCTGCCACGATGGCACCCGATAGATCATCATCCAAATGCGCATAGTGCGCACCTGGTATGTGCGCTTGAGCGTATTTAGTGGCGCCTTCGGTCGTGTCAGCCAGTGAAAAACGGCAATCAAAAATAACCCAGTGTGGATCATTGAGATGCGCCTTCAGGCGACTAACATCAACCAACGTGGTGTACATGGTGTTTTTCCGGCAAAGCTGCAAGTCTGTATTTTTACATATACAGGTATCGGGTTTGTGCAAAAATCGAATTCGGTTCACTGGCTATGCATTCGGAAATATGAACGAAACCACTAGATTACTTAAGTCTCACCGCTCGATTCGCAAGTTTAAGGATGTACCGCTATCCGATGAGATCATAGCCGAGATCATGAGTTGTGGTCAGTCTGCGGCGACTTCCAGTAATGTGCAGGCTGTCAGTGTGATACAAGTGGTTAACCCGGAGACTCGGCAGGCGTTGGCTGGGCTCGCAGGTGGTCAGCCCTACGTAGCCAGTGCGGGTGCATTTTTTGTTTTCTGTGCCGATCTTCAGCGAAGTGCTGCGGCGTGTGAAACCCGAGGTGGCACGTTTTCCTCTGGCATGACTGAGCACTTTATGATTGCCACCATCGATGTGGCCCTGTTCGCGCAGAACTGTGTGGTCGCGGCTGAATCGATGGGTTTGGGCATTTGCTACATTGGCGGGTTAAGAAACAATCCAGCCGAAGTATCCGCATTGCTTGAGTTGCCACAACAGGTTTATCCCGTGTTTGGCCTGTGTATAGGAGAACCCGCTCAAGACCCGGATGTAAAGCCACGTCTACCACTTGCCGCCGTGCTTATGAGAGAAGTCTACAGCAGGCAGGACCAATCAGAGTGGGTGGCAGACTATGACAAGACGTTGCAGCATTACTACCAAACTCGCACGGGTGGAAATAAATCCAGCACCTGGAGTGAAGAGATGAAAGCTTTGGTAGGCAAGGAGTCCCGCCCTCACATGAAAGCCTTCCTTGCCGACCAGGGATTTGTGATGCGTTAAAGGTCTCGCAGTTCGCGGCGAAGAATTTTTCCCACGTTGGTTTTGGGTAGTTCATCCACAAACTGTATGATCTTCGGGCGCTTGTAGCCGGTTAGATTTTCTTTGCAGTGAGCCATAATTTGTTCTTCGGTTAATGATGGGTCTGCCTTCACAATAACCACTTTGACAATTTCACCGGAATGTTCATCCGGAACACCGATGGCACCACACTCAAGAACCCCGGGCATCATCGCAAGTACCCCTTCAATCTCGTTGGGATACACATTAAAGCCAGATACCAGAATCATGTCTTTTAGTCGGTCAACGATCTTTAAAAACCCTTGTTCATTCATTTCGGCGACATCGCCGGTATGTAACCAGCCGTCTGAATCGATGGTTTTCGCCGTCTCTTCCGGACGCTGCCAGTAGCCTTTCATCACTTGCGGACCCCGGATGCACAATTCACCGGCTTCACCAAAGGGCAGGGGCTGGTTGTCGGGATCACGGATAGAGGCTTCGGTAGAGGGCAGTGGTAACCCAATCGAATCATTAAATTCCTCAAGAGTCATGGGATTGATGCAGGCCGCTGGGCTGGTTTCGGTCAAACCATAAGCTTCGATCAGCGGAACTCCTGTGACTGCCTTCCATTTGTCGGCAACAGCACGTTGAACAGCCATGCCACCACCTAGTGTTAGCTTTAAAGAAGAAAAATCAAGATCGTTAAATTCTTTGGTGTTCAACAAGGCGTTGAACAGTGTATTTACCCCGGTAATAGCGGTGAATTTATGTTTTGCGAGATCTTTGTTAAAGGCTGGAAGATCTCTGGGGTTAGTGATCAACACATTCATGGCGCCGTTTTTCATGTACACCAGACAGTTCGCTGTCAACGCAAATATGTGGTAGAGCGGTAGAGCGGTGATGATGATTTCTTTTCCGGGCTCAATGTTGGTGATCTGCAACCAAGTGTCTGCTTGAAGGATGTTAGACACCATGTTGCCATGAGTGAGCATCGCGCCCTTCGCCACACCCGTGGTGCCGCCAGTGTATTGTAAGAAGGCGATATCGTCGTGATTTAACTCTGCCTTGGCGGGAGGCAATGTAGCACCCTTGGATAAGGTGTCTTTGAACTTGTGCGACCCCGGCAGAGAAAACGGCGGTACCATTTTTTTGATGTAGCGAATAACAAAATTTACAATCGCAGATTTTGGAAAGTCGAGCATGTCTCCAAATCGTGTCGTTATCACAACTTCAACATCAGTTTTGTCAATTACGTCGCTTAAAGTGGCAGCGAATGCTTCAACCACTAAGATGGCTTTTGCACCGGAGTCTTTCAGTTGGTGCTCAAGCTCTCTGTCTGTGTATAAAGGATTGGTATTGACGACTACCAAGCCGGCTCGGAGTGCTCCGAATACAGCGACCGGGTACTGCAACAGGTTTGGCATCATAATGGCGATTCGATCGCCTTTCTCTAAGCCTGCTTCGTGTTGCAACCAGGAAGCAAAATACTGAGTCAGTTTGTCCAGCTCTGCGTAATCGATGGTTTTACCAAAATTGGTAAACGCCTTAGATTGGGGAAAGCGGCTCGTGGCTTCGGTAAATATATCCACGACAGATCCATAGACGGATGCATCAATTTCAGTGGGTACGCCTTCCGGGTATGACTGTAACCAAGGTTTATCCACAGGAGTTCTCCAATTCGATGATGGATTTGATGACAACACACATATGCTACTAAACGGCTGAACCGCAGCATTTCTTGAACTTTTTACCGCTGCCGCAGGCGCAGGGTTCGTTGCGTCCTTGCTTGGGAGCCTGACGTTTGAACTGTTGAATATCAGGAAGTTCAGCGTCTCTGAAGTACCATTGTCCATGGTGTTTTTCAAACAGTGCGACTTCATGATGGGTATGTCGGCGACCCGCAGTATCTCGATAGTTAGCCATGAACTCGATTCGCGCGGAGTCGTCTTCGGCTTGTCCATCTTCGATATCTTGAATGTCGAGGCTTAACCAGTCTGATTCACGCGCCCATTTGGCAGTGGCTGCTTCATCAATGTCGGTGCGAGTGGCAGGGTGGTGTGTGCGAAGTATGTAGGCCATATTGCCTACCGTGTGCGCCGTATATCGAGCCCGCATCTGGCACTCGGCGGTTGATGGCTGAGCGTTGCCGTCGATATATTGCCCGCAACAATCATCGTAGCTCTGTTCTGAGCCACAAGCGCACTGCGTCATGAAAAGTCCCTGATAGTGAAAGACGTAGGTAAAGTGTAGCGCAGTCGAGGTGCAATCCCGAAGCGCTTGAGGGTAAAACGGCGTGTCGAGGACAAAGGTCTACTGCAAATAAATTCGGTTTCCGTCGCTGTCACGCAGATACGGTAGGAAAACACGCACCAGACTGAATCCCTTGAGTTCCACCGTTCCCCGGTCGCGATGCGCACCCTCGAGTGTGAATTCAAACTCAAACACGCGCTGGAAGCAGCTCGCCCCGGATTCTGATCGGGACAGCCGCAGCCGTTTTAGAGCCACCGTTTGATCCAAAAACTGCAGCTGCTCGGTGCGGCAGGCCTTTCTGGCGTGAGCCACCGCCAATTCCTTCGCTCGCACCCCATTCCACCACAGTACCGCTCCGCCGATCGGCAGTAGGAGCAGAAGGTAGCTGAGTAGTGAGCCTGAGTACATGTGGGTTGTCGTCGTGCGGCAAGAGCACCTTGTTATAATGACTTATTGCCCTTCGGGGCCAAATTCAAGGTTATCTTATGTCTGTGCTTGATGACAAAGTGGACCCCGCCACGCAAATTGAACTCGAAGCGGCGGCGTTTCGCACGTTGGTGGCGCATTTTCAAAGCCGAACGGATGTGCAAAACATCGATCTGATGAATTTATCGGGTTTTTGCCGTAACTGTTTGAGTAAATGGTATGTAAAGGCAGCCGTCGACAAAGGCCTGGAGCTCGATTACGAAGATGCTCGCGAGCGAGTCTATGGAATGCCTTATGCGCAATGGAAAGAAAAACACCAGCTCGAAGCGACCGACGCTCAAAAGGCAGAATATGCTGCCAAACACGGCTAGGCGAGTCGAACAGAGCATCGATCAGTTTGATGCTGCCTTAGCCGCATGGGTCTTAGAAACCTCTCCTGATGCACTCGTGCTGATTGGGCAGAGGGTGGGCCAGCAGCTGCAGGCCGGCATTACGACACAATTATCAGATGCTTGCCCGCAGAGGTATGACTCCTTATCCGATTGGATCGCGACAGGGCATTCGCCACCGGCTAACGCACTGGTTTTGGTCAGTGTTGCTCAGAAGGATCTTACGCAGTTGCAGAATCGCCAAGTGGGTGCACTGTGCCGAGCTTTCCCGCAAGGTGTGTTGATTGTGGATTACGCGGCATCGAGTAAATCGAGACAACAGTTTTTTGCCAATGGCTTTATAGAGCTATTGGCTTGCCAACAGCCGGAAAAAAACGCCGCGGCTTATCTGTATCAATTGAGAAACTATAAACCGGCACCTAGCTGGTTGAACTCGAAGTATTGGGCGCACCCAGAGCGCTTTGATTTGCCGCCAGAATAGCGGTGGGAAAATGGTATCCTAGTCTCTCCAATCGTCTAATCAAGAAGCCTTTGGCCGGTGCGTTGTGAACAAAATTTCGTCTGCGCATGTCTAGTCTGCCCCCGTGGCCACACCGCAGCCAAAAATTGGCGCGGCGGTGGCAATCTTTTGGCAGATACTTCCATTTTCAACTTTTAACTACCCATCAAGCAGGAGCTTTACTGTGAGCGCTATCGAAATCACTGAATTACACGGTGATGGCATCGGTCCGGAACTTGCGGAGTCAATTCATTCTGTAGCTGAAGCACTGCCGGGGCTTGATCTTAAATTCATACCGGTAGACTGGAGCCTCGAGAATCGCGAAGCGCGTGGCGATGATGTTATCGATGAAGCAGAAGCGTCGATGCGTCGGACTAAGTTGGCGGTTAAATACCCAACGGTCACTCGTAAGCGAAGCCCAAATGCGCTGATTCGAAAACGCTGTAACTTTAGCGTGATCTACAGACCGGCAATATCAATCAAAGGGATTGATTCGAATTTCAAGGAAGATGTGAATTTGCATATTGTACGTATCGCCACGGGTGGAACCTACGACGATCCAGGCCAATTGATCGGTAACGATGCCGCTGTGTCATTGCGGATGGTGGAGCGTAAGCCGTGTGAGCAGGCCGCTCGTTTTGCTTTTGAATTGGCTCGCCGTAAGGGTATGACTTATAGCGACGGTCATTATTCGATGACTTCTTCCTCCAAACACACCATTCAACGGGTCACCGACGGCCTGTTCGAAGAGGTGGTTGCCAATGTGCATCAGGACTATGCAGACGTTGAACACAATGTTGAGCTGTTTGATGCCTTGTTAGCCAAGATCATTATTGATCCATCGCAATATGAAGTCGTTTTGGTGTTGAACGAATACGGCGATTTTCTCTCTGATATGGCATCGGGCTTAGTCGGTAGTTTGGGGACGGGTGCTAGTGGGAATTACTCCTTTGATGATGACAATAAGGTTGATATTGCGATGTTCGATCCCGCTGGCGGCACGGCACCGGATATAGCCGGGAAAAATGTTGCTAATCCGACAGCGGTTCTGTTGGCCTTCGGGATGCTGCTGAATCACATTGATCGATATGATCTAGGCCATGCACTACGTTTGAGCTTGCTCAACTCTATTGAAGAAGGACGCTGTACTCGAGATTTAGGCGGCAAACTCAATACAGATGAATTCACTCAAGTGGTCATCGACGGACTCGGTGAACATTTATAACCATGATCTGTAGCACACACTTGCAGATGGAAAAAATCTAACGCGTTGCGTGAGACAATTGTATGAAGTCGATGAAAGATCAATTTGAATCAACACCTCTAGGGGGTTCAAATTCGCCATACCTAGAGGAACTGTATGAGCGTTATTTGCGCGATCCGAATTCGGTAGATGAATCTTGGCGAGACTACTTCGCAGCTCTGCCAATGGTCGCTGACAATGCCCGAGATGTACCCCATTCAGAATACCGAACACTGTTCTCACAGCTCGCTAAAAACGGTTCAGGTTCTGTTTATACCAATGGTGCTGCGGCATCAGGTTCGGCGCATGAGCTCAAGCAAATTTATGTCACACAACTCATTAACTCATACCGGGTGCGTGGCCATCAGCTCGCTAAGACTGATCCACTCGGTGCTCCTAAAACAGCCAGTGTTCGAGAAATGCGTCTGCATGAAAATGGCTTATCAGAAGCTGACCTTGATACCGTTTTCCAAACGCCCTCGTTAGAAGGAATTGAGCAAGCATCTCTGCGAGATATCGTCTCGCATCTCGACAAGTGTTATTGCGGCAGTATTGGTTATGAATTTATGTATATCGACCATACGCCACAAAAAGAATGGCTCCAACAACGCATTGAGACGGTGGCTTCATCACCAAAATTACAACCAGATACACAACGTTGGTTGTTGCAACGAGTCTCTGCAGCGGAAGGATTAGAGCGACATTTGGGCTCACGGTATGCAGGACAAAAACGCTTCTCGCTTGAAGGTGGTGAAAGCCTCATTGTCATTATGAGTGAACTCGTTAAACGAGCGGGCTCAGTCGGCGTAAAAGATATGGTCATTGGCATGGCGCATCGTGGCCGGCTAAACGTTCTGGTGAATATTCTGGGAAAAAATCCTGCCGATTTGTTTTCAGAGTTTGAAGGTAAACATAATCAAACGCTGTCATCAGGCGACGTGAAATACCACCAAGGATTTTCTTCCGATCTGCGTACGGCCAAAGGCAATATGCATCTGGCTCTGGCATTTAATCCTTCCCATTTGGAGATTGTCTCTCCTGTGGTGGAAGGGTCGGTGCGGTCGCGGCAAGATCGCTATGGCGACAAGGAAGGGGATTGGGTTATTCCGATTAACATCCATGGAGATGCAGCCTTCGCGGGTCAGGGTGTTGTGATGGAAACGTTCAACATGGCTCACTCTCGCGGTTTTTCCACTAAAGGCACCGTTCATATTATCTGTAACAATCAGATCGGCTTTACCACTAGCAACGCGCAGGATGCCCGCTCAACGATGTATGCCAGCGATGTGGCAAAAATGATTAGCGCACCTATTTTCCATGTGAATGGCGATGATCCTGAAGCCGTGTTGTTTGCAACACAGTTGGCTTTCGATTTTCGCATGACGTTTAAGCAAGATGTCGTTATCGATCTGGTTTGCTATCGGCGTCACGGCCACAACGAAACTGATGAGCCATCTGTGACACAACCGATCATGTACAAATCCATCAAGGGTTTGCCAACTACCCGAGCGCTGTATGCAAAGAAACTGGCAGCCGAGGGCGTTCTTACCAATGAAGAAGCCAATCAGATGATCGATACGTATCGTCAGCAACTCGATGATGGTGAAACAGTGGCTCCTGATGTACTCATCGGTATTAATGAAGCGCCTGAGCTGCAAGTGGATTGGTCGTTGTATATGGGGCGGGAGTGGCGCGAAGCCTACGATCCAAGCTGCCCCTTAGGCACTCTTCAATCATTGGCCCAACAACTTACATCCATACCCGAAGATTTTACCCTGCATTCTAGAGTTAAAAAAATCGTTGATGATCGCAAGAAAATGACTGCCGGTGCCTTGCCTTTAGATTGGGGTTTTGCTGAAACGTTGGCCTATGCAACTTTGGTTAACGACGGATACTCCGTTCGGCTCACAGGTCAAGACAGTGGTCGAGGTACGTTTGCTCACAGGCATGCGGTTCTACACCATCAAAATAAGCCAGCGGCATACGTACCATTGCGTGAGCTGCAAACTGAAAAAGGCTCATTTCTGGTTATTGACTCACTGCTTTCAGAAGAAGCTGTGTTGGCGTTTGAATATGGCTATGCCACGGCAGATCCTAATACTTTAGTGATTTGGGAGGCTCAGTTTGGCGACTTCGCCAATGGGGCCCAGGTAGTGGTAGACCAGTTTATATCCTCTGGTGAAACCAAGTGGGGGCGTCTATGCGGATTAACCTTACTTCTGCCGCATGGTTATGAAGGACAAGGGCCCGAACATTCTTCTGCGCGAATTGAACGCTTTTTGCAACTGTGCGCGGAAGATAATATGCAGGTTATCGTACCCAGTACTCCGGCTCAGGCCTATCATATGATACGTCGGCAAATGCTGCGTCCGATGCGTCGACCCATGATCGTCATGTCACCTAAAAGTTTACTTCGGCATCGGTTGGCAACGTCAACACTGGAGGAACTTTCGGAAGGAAAGTTTGAACCAGTATTGATGGAAATTGATGACGATATAGATCCATCAGGCGTAAAGCGATTAGTGCTCTGCAGCGGTAAGGTCTACTACGATTTGCTTGAAGCCCGACGTGAAGCAAACATAAAGGATGTAGCCTTGGTTCGCTTGGAGCAACTGTATCCATTCCCTTATGATGAGATGCACGCGGCCGTTCAACAATACTCCAACGTCAAAGAAATCGTTTGGTGTCAGGAAGAGCCACGCAATCAAGGGTCATGGCGATCGAATAGACATCGAATAGAGCGGGTATTGCCCGATGGAATGTTGGTTGAGTTTGCGGGCCGCATGCCTTCGGCGTCCCCAGCGGCTGGATATGCCAATGATCATATCGCGCAGCAGAAGCTCCTTATTCAAGAAGCTCTTGGGCAAGTACCCAATAGCCAGCAAAGTTAAAATGTGTACATTTAAAATTAACCGTAACACCCGATTAGGAATACAACCATGAGCACAGACATCAAGGTGCCCACTCTGCCCGAATCTGTTGCCGATGCATTAATCGTCACTTGGCATAAGGCTGAAGGCGATGCGATCTCGAGAGACGAAGTCATCGTTGACATAGAAACCGATAAAGTAGTGTTAGAGGTGCCTGCGCCGGTTGATGGCGTGTTGGGCAAGATTGTCGAACCTGAGGGTACGACTGTTTCTGCACATCAAATCATTGGTTCCATTGAGGCAGGAGCCGCCGTCACTGCTGCACCTGCTGCTGCGCCGACTGCTGCGCCGGTGGAAACCGCAGAAACAACCGGGCAGACCAGTCCGACGGTGCGCAAACTGCTCAATGAACATGGGCTGGACGCCTCACAAGTGAAAGGTACGGGTAAAAACGGACGAATTTCTATAGAGGATGTCGAGGCTCATATAGCGGGAGGTTCTACAGCCTCTGCAGCAGTTGCGCCTTCGCCTGCAGCAGCGCCTGAGCCTTCTGTGTCCAGTGCCACTGCTACTAGTGTACCGATGGGCGAACGCGCTGAGAAACGGGTTCCGATGACTCGACTGCGCTCACGCATTGCTGAGCGATTGCTCGAAGCCACTCAAACGACCGCCATGTTGACCACCTTTAATGAGGTCAACATGCAAGCTTTTATAGAACTGCGCAAGCAATACAAAGACGAGTTTGAAAAAGCCCATGGCATCAAGCTTGGTTTTATGTCTATATTTTTGAAGGCCGCTACTGAAGCACTCAAACGTTACCCTGACGTCAATGCATCGATCGATGGCGATGATATTGTCTATCACGGTTTTGTTGACATCGGAGTGGCGGTGTCGTCTGAGCGCGGTTTAGTGGTGCCAGTGGTAAGAAACACCGGTGATATGTCTTTGGCTGACATCGAAAAGTCCATTGCCGACTACGCGAATAAAGCTCGGGACGGAAGGCTGAGTATTGAAGAGATGACCGGCGGCACTTTTACTGTATCCAACGGTGGTGTTTTTGGCTCTCTGCTATCAACACCCATCTTAAACCCGCCGCAAAGCGCCATTCTGGGAATGCATGCCACTCAGGATAGACCCATCGCTGAAAATGGTGAAATTGTTATTCGACCGATGATGTATGTAGCGTTGTCATACGATCATCGGATTGTTGACGGCAAGGGTGCCGTCGGTTTTCTTAAAACGATTAAAGAGCTAGTGGAAGATCCGGCGCGCCTGGTTTTCGATCTGTAGCGAAAAAGGAAAAAAGTTATGTCGGATCAATATGACGTCATAGTGATCGGAGCTGGGCCTGCCGGTTATGTTGCAGCGATTCGCTGTGCGCAACTTGGGTTAAAAACCGCTTGTGTCGAAGAATGGATTAATAAGCAGGACAAGCCAGCTTTGGGAGGCACATGCCTGAATGTGGGATGCATACCCTCAAAGGCTCTGTTGGAGGCTACTGAGGCTCTGGAAGAGGCGCAGCATGGTTTTGGAGAGATGGGCATTGAAGTGGGTGATCTTCGAGCCGATGTTCCAAAAATGATTCAACGCAAAGACGGAATCGTCAGCGAGCTCACCGGCGGTATCGAAATGCTCTTTAAGGCCAACAAGATTGACTGGTTGAAAGGACGAGGCAGTCTAAAAGGTGAGCGTGTTGTTACGGTCACTTCACATCAAGGTGAATCGGCGGATTATCAAGCTGCGAATGTCATTATTGCAACAGGTTCTGTCCCGATAGAGTTGGGTGCCACCCCGCTGCATGGGGATATTGTGGTTGATTCGTCGGGCGCTTTAGACTGGGAAGCTGTACCTGGCAGTGTTTGTGTTATTGGCGCTGGTGTTATTGGGTTAGAGCTGGGTAGTGTTTGGCGACGACTGGGTTCTGATGTTGTATTGCTTGAAGCCATGGACACCTTTCTACCTATGGTTGATGCCCAGGTTGCCAAAGAAGCTAAGCGCACCTTTGACAAACAAGGTCTAGATATTCGCTTAAGCACCAGGGTGACTGGCAGTACCGTGCAGGGCTCTGAAGTCGTTGTCACCTATCAAGACGCTAACGGCGATCATGAGATGACTGTGGATAAGCTTATTGTCGCGGTTGGACGGCGGGCCTTCACCGATGGCGTACTCACTGAGGAAGCCGGTGTTGAACTGGATGAGCGAGGCCTTATTCATGTCAACGAACACTGTGAAACGAATGTACCAGGCGTGTATGCCATAGGCGATGTGGTTCGCGGCCCGATGCTGGCCCACAAAGGTTCGGAAGAGGGTGTTATGGCTGCAGAGCTAATTGCTGGCAAGCACTCGTCTTTGAATTATGACGTTATGCCAAACGTTATCTACACACACCCAGAGGTTGCTTGGGTCGGAAAAACCGAAGAGCAACTGAAAAATGAAGGCGTGGACTATCAAGCCGGTGCTTTTCCGTTCGCCGCCTCCGGGCGAGCCAAAGCCAAGGGTGACACTGGCGGTATTGTGAAAATTATCAGGGATCGAAAAACGGATCGATTACTCGGTGCTCATATCATTGGGCCAAGTGCATCAGAACTGTTGGGACAACCGGTGCTCGCGATGGAATTTGAGGGCACTATCGGCGATATAGCTCACACGATTCACGCACATCCGACGCTTTCAGAAGCCTTGCATGAGGCAGCTCTGGGCGCAGATGGACGCGCGATCCATATAGCGAATCGCGCGCGCCGCAGCTAGAAATACGCATTGGAATTGCTGGTTGTTACAGAGCCTTAGCGCTGTCAAACAGCAGTTCCAACAGTTCTTCAAGCACCCTAAAATCGGCGCCATCGAAATCTGTGTTGGCCAACAAGACCACTCCGGCTGACTCGCTGGGATCGACAAACATGTAGGTTCCGGCACCCGGATCTTCACCCGTATGTCCATAGCCCCCATCAGTGTCTAGTTCGAAAAAGAATCCGTATTCGCTGTTTGCTTCTGAAGGTGTGGTTAATTCCTCGATGGATGTGCTTTGAAGGAGGCGGCTGCCTTCAAACAGGCCATCGTTCATTATTAAAGACAGAAAGAGGGCCATATCTGAAGCGCTGCTTCGTAGTCCAGCATCTGGATACGTAGCTAGTTCATAGATGGGCAGTGCAATGGTATCGCCACCTTCAGAGATATGCGGGGTTGCAATGCTGACACCAGATAAGCTTTCGGAAGTCCAGCCAGTATGCCCCATACCTAACGGTGTAAACAGCTGAGTGGCGGCAAACTCATGTAGCGATTGACCCGACTGCAACTCCAAATATAATCCTGCCAAACCCGAGCCAATGTTGCTGTACTCGAACGTATTCGTGGAAGAAAAATTCGCCACTGAATCGTAGTACAAACCTTCGCTATCCAGGTAAGAGTAGAGGTAATCTCGTAAGCTTGTACGTCCCTGTACATCGCAATTTAATGGGCTTTCAACTCCCACAGCATCCAGTAAGGATTGTGCATTACCGTTTTCATCCAGCAGGTAATATGCACAGTTATAGGTAGATGTATCGACAATGCCTGAGGTGTGAGTGGCCAGTGAGCGTAAGTTGATAGCACGATTCAGAGGATCATCTATGGAGAAATTTGCTGCAACGGAGAGTTCTGGCCGTATATCAGAATCCAAGTTCACAATTCCTTGTTCATTAGCCATTTGTATAAGCGTGCCCAGTACCGCTTTACTTACCGATGCCATCCAAAAGGCTGTGTTGTCGTCAACAGGAGTTTGCGTCTCGATATTGGCCCAACCGTAGCCTTTACTCCAAAATTCAGGAGTGTCGCTTTTCGTCGACACCAGGGCGATCGATAGTCCAGGGATCTTGGAGTTTTCGAGCAGCTCTGACACTTTCTCATCAATCGCAACGGTGTCGATATTGCTATCTGGCTCTGAGCTGTTGTTATTGTTATCTGAGCAGCCGATTGCCAGAGAAAGGATAAGCACTGGTATTAAGGAGTTAAGGTAATTTTTGATCATGGTATATTCCCTTTGTGTTTTCATTCGAAGCTTGAAAACTAGCCAGCTTTTTCTCGGTAAGGTGTAACGAGCCGTAACAGCTGGGGAGGATCACCGCCACCGAAATACATCCTGTTACAGATTATTTAGCGAGGCTGCCGCAATAATAAATTCAAATAAAAAATCAGGCTGTGATCCATGAGCTCTTATAAAATTGCCATCCCATTATTGTTATTTCTCAGTGCCAAGGTACTGGCTGCGGATCCCACCAGAGACGTACGTCAAGCATCTGGAAGTGGCAGTGCCTACGCCGAGATAGGTTTTGGCTTGACCACGGTTTCAGTTCCGTTGGTAGGCTTTAATGGCACGACTATCGAAGAGTCGGACGATCCAATACACGCAATAGATCTATCACTGGAAGGGCGCGCCCAGTACAAAGGCTTATTCGCCGAAATAGTCCAAGATAGTTTTAGCAATATAACCATTGGATATAGCGTTTTTGATAATGAGAAAGGCAGCTTGGAGCTCATCGCGACTAATCAATTTGGGGATGTCGATTACAGTGACATTGACAATCTAGAATCGATTGAAGATCGTCCAGGGGACATAAGCCTAGGAGTTAGAACCAGCTATTTATTTGATGATCGCTTACTTCAATTTGAATTGGTGAGCGACGTTTTAGATTCGCACAATGGCTATGTGGGAGCCGTGCATGTCGGTCAGCAAAAGCAAGTGTTAAATTGGAATTTCTATGGATTGGCTGGAATAAGATACTTTTCAGAAAACGTGATTGATCATTTCTTTGGTGTCTCTGCAGCGGAGGCTACGGCAGAGATTCCTCAGTATCAGGCGGCAGATGGTGTGATGCCCTCCATTCAGTTAGGGGCAATCGTACCCCTTTCAGAGAAATGGACCGTTGATCTTCAGGTGGAGTATGCGAAATTTCCCGATTCAGTTTCTGATAGTCCGCTAGCCCAAGGAGAGGATATGTATATAGGGCGTATCGGTGTTAACTATATTTTATTTAACTAACTGGGCTTTGGTTATGAAATTTGCCATTGCCTTAATCGTGATGATTCTGAGTGTACACACCGTTCAAGCTCAGGATGCTGAGCTGATCATCTCACCGAGTAAATGTGTTGCGCTTAATAAGGGTCAAGTGTGTTATCAAACGCTCACCATTACTATGAAGGCGCCATTACAGAATGAATTTTGTTTGTTTATGGGTTCGCAAAGTGAGCCATTACAATGCTGGCAAGCGGTAGAAGTTGCAGAATATCGATATCGTTTCGCGTCGGAAAAATCCGTCGAGTTTCGGTTGGTGGGTGATCGGGGTCAAGCACTGAGCAACTCTGTGGTCAATGTGGCATGGGTGTATAAACAGTCGCGTAAACGTAATCGCTGGAGGTTGTTTTAGTGAGCGAGCAAGCGTTGCCCTATATATTAATTGTGGAGGATGACAAGTCGCTTGCCGATTGGATAGGAGACTACCTGCTGGAAAATCATTTTGACATCGCTATCGCAGACAGAGGCGATGAAGCCATTGAACTGGTTAAGATGGATGATCCTGATATGGTTCTATTAGACATAAATCTACCCGTTAAAGATGGTTTTGAAGTCTGCTCGCAACTGCGACGATTTTATTCTAAGCCTATATTAATGCTGACCGCTCGGGGCGATGAGTCGGATGAAGTCATTGGTTTTGAGATGGGTGCGAATGATTACATGGTAAAGCCGGTTCGCCCAAAAGCTTTGGTTACTCGAATTAATCGATTGTTAGAAAGAGGCTCTGCGGCACTTAAAAATCAAATAGTACGAGAATTTGGCGAATTGAAAATCGATTCTGAATCACGCAGCGTTCTGATGAGAAATTCTAGCGTGGAGCTATCCACCCATGAATTTGATTTACTTTGGTTGTTGAGTGGCAGAGCTGGAGAAGTATTCACTCGTGAGGAGATTGTCGAACAGATGCGCGGTATTGAATACGATGGATTCAATCGATCTGTGGATATTATGGTGTCTCGACTGAGAAAAAAATTAGATGATGACAGTGCTAAACCGACTAAGATAAAAACCGTCTGGGGTAAAGGTTATGTGTTTGCACTCGATGCCTGGTAGTGTCCTCAATTATGTTCTAAAGCCCATTCGTGCGTAGGTTACCCATATCTTTATTGCTGGTAGTCATCATCGCCATTTTTGGTGTTGGACTGCTCCTTGATGCGATGTTTGAGCGCTATAGCAGTAAACCCATGGATTCCGTTGCACAAGTCAGTAGTTTTGGCCGTGGATTAGCCATCATGCTGGATAGCGCACCACACCCTGAGGGTCTCATCGATCATTGGCCAGTAGCGAGTGACTATCGAGTGAGTTTCATCGATAGACAAGAATTACCTCTGCCTGAGCCACTACGCCCCGCGTTTGAAGACGGTGAGCCTTTGGTCCTCGAGTCTGAACGAGGCATGACGATTTATTATTTTCTGTCAACAAGCCAGAAAGTTATCAGTGTTTCCAGCGATCAATGGCCCAAAGAACCGAGCGATGGTTTGGCTTGGGTTTTCACCAGTGTGTTTTATATTGGTACTCTCGGTGCGGTGCTGCTTTGGCTTGAACCTCTGCTGCATCGACTACGGTTGCTCGCCCATTCAACCAAGTCGTTTGGTGAGGGGGACTTGAAGAGTCGTGTGAATAGCCAGGGTGTCTCCTATATTAAGGACATTGAAACCGACTTCAATCGAATGGCGGATCAAATCCAGCAGCTTATAGAGGACAATAAATTACTCACATCAGCCGTCAGTCATGACTTGAGAACACCGTTGGCTCGACTGCGATTCGGCATTGACACACTGACTGAAAAAGCCACAGTTCAGGATCGTCGCTATCTGGATCGCATACACCGTGATCTGAGGGAAATGGAATCCCTAGTAGATTCCCATCTGCAGTTTGCCCGTCTTGACAATGTCATGGACGGTGTGGAGAAGCAACACCTGAGCTTGCGCGATCTTCTTACTGAGTGTGTAGCGCAGTTTTACGATGATGAGGTGGAGATGCAGCTCATCGAAGATAACTTATCTGCAAACGATCGTTTAGACACGTTTGGTTGTATCGAACATTTAGCTACGCTGTTCAATAATATTTTACAAAATGCAGTAAAACACGCTCGCCAAAAAGTCACTGTGCGCATGTCGCTCAAGGGTGGCGCCAAGGAAATTACGATTAGTGATGATGGACCAGGTATCCCCGAAGACCAGCGTGATTGGGTAATAAAGCCCTTTGAGCGAGGTGCGGCTGGTGCAAATCAAGGTTATGGATTGGGGTTGGCGGTGGCCTTCCGAATTGCTAAACACCACGGTGCCACCATCTCCATTGATCGTAGTGAGTCGCTTGGTGGTGCCCAACTACACATTTGCTTTGACTAGCCTGGCTCTTTGACGCAAAGAAACGGGATTGTGTGTAAGGTGAGGGTGAACTGACCGGAGGGATTCGATGACTCGCTTTGGTGTAAACGAATTGGGGGCGGCTCTTGAACGGTAAATCTAAAATGAACATAGTGTTTGTTCAGGTTGATCAGTTAACTGCAAGCTCATTGCGCTCCTATGGCAATACTTTTTGTCATGCCCCTCACCTCGACCGGCTGGCCGATTCAGGTTCAGTGTTTGAAACGGCATATTGTAATTTTCCGCTGTGTGCACCCTCACGCTTCTCTATGGCATCAGGTAAATTATGTTCAGCCATTGGCGCCTATGACAACGCAGCTGAAATGCCTGCCTCCATTCCGACTTACGCGCACTATCTACGGGCTGCGGGATATCAAACTGCACTGTCGGGAAAGATGCATTTTATCGGACCCGATCAGTATCACGGTTTTGAGAAGCGACTGACGGCTGACTTATATCCGGCCGATTTCTCATGGGTACCGAATTGGGGTGATGAAGGTGAACGAGATACTAATGATCCTCGTAGTGTTTTGGTATCAGGTGTTTGTGAGCGTTCGGTGCAAATTGATTTTGATAATCTGGTGACTTTCCAAGCCGTTCAGTTTATTTACGATACGGTACGATCCAAAGATGAGCGACCGTTCTTTTTGCAAGTGTCTTATACCCACCCACATGAACCGTATTTATGTCAAAAACCGTTTTGGGATTTGTATGAAGGTGTGAATATTCCCATGCCTCAGATCGCGGCTCTACCCGCCGAACAGCATGATGCTCACTCGTATCGTCTGCTGAGTGATTTTGGGATGTTGGATGTGCAGTTTCCATATGAAGATGTAGCGCGGGCACGACGCGCCTACTTTGGGTCGATTAGTTACATCGATAACATGGTTGGAGAGATAGTAGATACGTTGGAATCGGTGGGTTTGGCGGACAATACGGCGATCGTGTTTACCTCTGATCACGGTGAGATGTTGGGTGAGCGCGGTATGTGGTTCAAAAAACATTTCTTTGAACCGTCTCTGAGAATTCCATTGCTAATAAAAATTCCGAATCAAACACCTAACCGAATATCAACACCAGCTTCCTTGGTTGATCTGTTGCCGACCTTCATGGGTATGGCATCGTCGAGCGAGTGGCGTGGTTCCGTTGAAGAACTCGATGGTATCGATCTTTGCCCACAGGTCTTGGGCTTGAACCAAGGGCAGGATGTAGATCGACCGATCTATGCAGAGTACTTAGCCGAAGCCACCACGGCACCCATATTTATGATCCGCCGTGGCCGTTATAAATACATAAGCTCAAGTGCTGATCCTGCCTTGTTGTTTGATACCGAGTCAGACCCCAATGAAATGACGAACCTCGCAACGCTGTCTGAGCATGCCGCTCGAGTGGCGAAATTTCAGGAGGAGGTTGATTCGAAGTGGGATAGCGTTGCGTTAACCCACAGCATCAAGCTAAGCCAGGCTCGACGACGCCTGATACTCGCCAGCAATTCGCAGGGAGTTAAGCCTCGTTGGAATCACGAAGAAAACGCAGGTGATGAAGTCATTTGGTATCGAGGGGAAGAGGGATACAACGAATGGGCATTTGACTATCTGCCCCGGCGATAGTGCCGAGGCAGAGGTTATCTTGCGAAAGACAGCTTATCGAAAGTCCGGCGCTTAGCCAATCGCACTGAGCAGGGCTTCGCCAAGCTTGGCAGGCGATTTGGATACGACAATTCCGGCTTGCTCCATGGCGGCGATCTTGTCATCGGCACCGCCTTTACCGCCTGAGATAACAGCCCCCGCATGACCCATGGTCCGACCCGGAGGAGCTGTGCGTCCTGCAATGAATCCAGCCACGGGTTTTTTACGACCCTGTTTGGCTTGCTCGGTGAGCCACTCGGCAGCTTCTTCTTCGGCCGAACCACCGATTTCCCCAATCATAATGATCGATTTAGTGTCATCGTCATCGAGAAATAAATCCAAGACATCGATAAATTCGGTGCCCTTGACGGGATCACCACCGATACCCACGGCGGTAGTTTGTCCCAGCCCGGCATTAGTGGTTTGAAAAACCGCTTCGTAAGTTAATGTTCCTGAGCGCGATACAACGCCGACAGAGCCTTGTTTAAAAATACTGCCTGGCATTATGCCGATTTTGCACTCGTTTGGAGTGAGTAAACCCGGACAGTTGGGGCCAACCAAGCGTGAGTTGGAGTCATTCAGACGCGCCTTGACTTCGACCATGTCTCGCACTGGCACGCCTTCGGTAATACAGATGATCAGCGGAACTTCTGCGTCTATGGCTTCAATGATTGCACCGGCGGCACCAGCGGGGGGGACATAGATCACCGAGGCGTTGGCACCGGTATCTTCTTTTGCTTCCTTAACAGAGGCGAAGATGGGTAGATCGGCGGTGGTGTTATCGCCCACATTGCCCGTCCAGATAGTGCCCCCTTTCTTGGGATGGATGCCACCGATCATTTGAGTACCGTGGTAGGCCAGTGCTTGTTCGGTGTGAAAGGTACCGGTTTTGCCGGTTAGGCCTTGAACGAGAACTTTGGTGTCTTTATTGATTAGAATCGACATGGGGTTATCCTTTCACTGCTTTAACAATTTTCTGAGCCGCATCGTCAAGATCGTCGGCTGCAATAACGTTCAGCTCACTATCGTTAATGATTGCGTTGCCCTCCTTCACTTTAGTGCCTTCTAATCGAACTACCAGAGGTACTGACAAACCGACATCTTGAACGGCTTGTACAACGCCTTCGGCAATAACATCACAGCGCATAATGCCACCAAATATGTTCACTAAAATGCCTTTGACATTCGGGTCTGAGGTGATGATTTTGAACGCCGCTGTGACTTTTTCCGTGGTAGCGCCGCCACCGACATCCAGAAAGTTGGCAGGGGATGCACCGTAGAGTTTGATGATATCCATAGTGGCCATCGCAAGCCCGGCTCCGTTTACCATGCAACCGATGTCACCATCCAAGGCAATGTAGGCCAAATCATACTTTGACGCTTCGATCTCTTTTTCATCCTCCTCGGTCTCATCTCGCAGCTCAACGATGTCGGGGTGGCGAAACAGAGCGTTGTTGTCGAATGATACTTTCGCATCGAGCACCTTGAGATGGCCATCTTTCAATGTCACCAGCGGATTGATTTCCAGTAGGCTCATGTCGGAATCGACGAAAGCGTTGTACAGCAGCGGGAACAACGTTTTGGCATCGTCGGCTGCCTCCCCAGTGAGTTCAAAAGCCTGGGTGAGTTTGGCAACATCGGTGTCAACAATGCCTGTTAATGGATCGATGGCGACTGTGTGAATTTTCTCGGGTGTATCGTGAGCCACGGCTTCGATATCCATTCCACCTTCAGTGGAGGCGACAAAAGATACCTGGCTGGTTTCTCTATCCACCAATATTGAGAGGTAGAGTTCCTGATCAATATCAGCGCCATCTTCGATGTACAGGCGGTTCACCTGTTTGCCTTCAGGTCCGGTCTGTTTAGTGACCAGTGTTTTGCCGAGCATCTCTTGAGCATTTTGCTTGGCTTCTTCAGCTGAAAAGCTCACTCGTACTCCGCCTTTGGCATCCTCGGCGAGCTCTTTGAATTTGCCCTTGCCGCGCCCACCTGCGTGAATTTGACTTTTAACCACGTAGACGGGCCCAGGTAACGCAGCAATGGCGGCGTCAATGTCATCTGCGGACAGGATGGGCATGCCATCAGAAACGGGAGCGCCAAATTTTTTGATTAACGCCTTTGCTTGATACTCGTGAATGTTCATAGTGTGCTTTTGCCTAAAAGATGAAATGAGTGAACGTTGATCGCTATTATTAACGATAACAAAGATTTGTAGAATGATGTTTGCATGACTAGCCGCCGATCACGTAGTCTTGCATCGAAACCAACCGATGTTGATCAAACCATTGCAACAATTGTCCTTTAGCCATGGGTTGCGTAATGGCTGTGATGATCAAACTATCATTGCGCAGTGACCAGAGTTGCTCGTAGTCAATGACCGGCAAATGTCGCTTTTGCTGAGCTCGGCTGTCACTGGGTAGGTCGACAAACCCAAGTACATTAGCCTGCTGGTTGTGCAGTGCATCGCACCAGTAGCGGGCATTTCGGCCCGTGCCCACAATCCAGATTCCTCGGCCATGGTTGAGCCCAAGAGCGCATCGAGCATCGCATAGCGTTGAGGCTTTAAGCTGGATAAAGGCTTCCCGTCGGTAGCGTGTATCGCGATGCGTTAATCGCTCGCTGTGTTCTCGCCATTGCAACAACGGACCATCGGCGTCAGGCTGGTTAGAGGCTCCAGAGGTTTTACCCATGGTTAAACCGGCTAACCACGCGCGAAGTAACCAATCGTAGTCTTCTGGGCCGTTAAATTCTCTGTAAGCGCCAACCGTCTGCCAAGTACGGGCAGGAGCCATCCAAGTGGGATGCGGCAGGGGAGATTCCACAAACAGCTGCTCGACCAGTGATTCTGGTGTGTCCGTTTGGTTGAGCCAATGCTGATAGCGCAAATTGCCTCCCTGCACGGATCCATTGGTGGAGAAAAACTCTATGGTTGTGCCGCAAATATCGATGCTTGGATTCCTTTCCAAATAGTTGAATTGGGTGTCTAGTCTGTGGGCATGGGCCAGATCGTCATCGTTCATGCGGGCAATATAGTCGCCGTGGGCGGCTTCAATCCCTGTGTTCAATGCCGATACGATTCCCGGCTGGCGTCGCTTCAGAATCCGAATTCTGGCATCGCTGGGCACCTTATCTAGGACCGTTTCATGATCCATGCCAGTCACCAACAATAACTCCAACTGAGAGTAACTCTGCTGGCGGATACTGGCGATGGCATCGGCTGTGTAGGGCCCCCAGGATTTTATGGGCATGATCACAGAGATCAGAGGGGATGTCGCGTCGTGCACCGGATTAGCCGCTATAGTAGAGAAAGATTGATCATATGGCAGCGCAATGAAATCCAGCCAAGCACAAATGTTTATTGTATCGGCACCATCGGGAGCTGGGAAAACCAGCCTGGTACGCCGAGTCATCGCTGATTTAGATAATGTCGCCGTCGCCGTGTCCCACACCACTCGAGGTATGCGCCCCGGAGACGTCGACGGACAGGATTACCACTATATCGAGCGACCGACATTTGAAAAAATGATCGACGATGACCAGTTTCTAGAATATGCCGAGGTGTTCGGGAACTATTATGGCACCAGTGTCGCCTCGGTGGACCAACTCATCGATCAGGGCAAGGACGTCATTTTGGAGATCGATTGGCAGGGGGCTGCACAGGTCAAACGGATGCTTGAAGATGTCGTCTGGATTTTTATTTTGCCACCCTCGCGTGCTGAACTGCTAGAGCGATTACGTGGCCGTGGGCAAGACAGTGATGAAGTCATAGAACGGCGAACCCAAGACGCCGTGGCTGAAATGCAGCAGTATCATCTAGCGGACTATCTGATCGTGAATGATGTGTTCGATGAGGCGCTGATCGAGCTGAAATCCGTGATTGTGGCCCATCGAGTGACCCGAGCCCGCCAGTCGATGCGACATGCCGGGTTGATCACCAGCTTGATTCATTAAAGCTTCCCGGGTTTAGGGCTGTGCAGCAGGGTCATTGCGGGAGAACGGTCTCAATTACAACGGTGAAATAGCGTTACAGGCACATGGGTTGCTGGAGTTTAGTGCAGTAAAACACTACACTGTGCGCAAAGATCACCGAGAAAGGCAGCCACCATGGCACGAGTTACTGTCGAAGACAGCCTAGAAAATATTGATAACCGGTTCAATCTGGTTTTGATTGCGGCCAAGCGAGCCCGAAATATCTCCATGGGTGCTGAGCCCATGTTGCCCGCAGACAACGACAAGCCCACCGTAATTGCGCTTCGAGAGATAGCCGATGGACTCGTCGGTGAAGACATTTTGCAAGAAACGCCACCTCAGGCTCCGGCTCCGGTGGAAGAATCCTTGATGGATCAAGAGCTTCGAGATGAGTTCAAATCGCTCGGCGATGAATTTAAATCACTCGACGGTTAGTGCGGGTATGCCAGCCTCTATCCCTACCTAATAGTGGCAACATCCCCTCAGGACATTAATTCCGTTGGTGTAAAGCCTTCTGCCAACGATGCCTGTTCGATAACATCGGCATTTTCTGTTCTGTGTAGTAAGCTGACGGAACGATTTACTGAAGAGCAGGTGGGCGATGTATCTCGCGCTTTTGAAGTGGCGAAAGCGGCCCATGAGAATCAGGTTCGCCGTTCTGGTGAACCTTATATAAATCACCCCATCGCCGTAGCCAACATTGTTGTTGATATGCAGTTGGACCACTTCAGCATCATGTCGGCTCTGCTGCACGATGTACTCGAAGATACCGCCGTGGGGCGAGAAGAGTTAGTGAAGCAATTCGGCGAAGAGGTCGCCACCATCGTTGATGGTTTGAGCAAGCTGAACTATCTGGAATTCAAATCCAAAGAAGAAGCCCAGGCAGAGAGTTTTCGTAAGATGCTGTTGGCTATGTTCGACGATATCCGCGTCATTATGATCAAACTGGCTGATCGGTTACACAACATGCGCACGCTATCGGTGTTGCCAGCAAAAAAACAACAACGGATTGGTCGGGAGACGCTGGATGTCTATGCTCCCATTGCCCATCGCCTGGGTATGTACTCCATCAAGAACGAGCTTGAGGATTTGGGCTTTCATGCCTGCTACCCGCTGCGGGCCCGAATACTCCAGGCATCGGTCGATCAAGCGCATAAGAATCGTGAACACTTGGTGACTAAGATTTCTGATCGCATTCTTTCTAGCTTGAGCGAAAAAGGCATAGAGGGAGAGATTCGGGGGCGAGAAAAACATCTGTACAGTTTGTATCGCAAGATGCTGTTGAAACAGTTGTCGTTTCAAAAAGTGTTCGATATGTTTGCGTTGCGTGTTGTTGTTAGTGATGTCGACGAATGCTACCGAGTGTTGGGGATCGTCCATCAGTTATATGCTCCTTTGTTCAGGCGCTTTAAAGATTACATCGCCGTACCAAAGGAAAACGGTTACCAATCTTTGCACACAGTGTTGAACTATGCCGAAGGCATACCGGTGGAAGTGCAGATTCGCACTCGTGAGATGGACGATTTTGCGGAAAGTGGAATCGCCGCCCACTGGGCCTATAAGCAAGATTTGGAAGCAGACATTTCGAGTCGAACCAAATTCTGGTTCAGCAATCTTCGAGACATGCAGCGGGACTCTTCAGACACGGAGGAGTTTGTTGAGCATGTGAAGATGGATTTGTTTCCCAATGAGATCTACGTCTTCACACCCAAGGGTCGCATTGTGCAGCTTCCACAAAATGCCACACCCGTGGATTTCGCTTATGCCGTGCATTCGGATATCGGCAACACGTGTTTATCTGCAAGGGTCGATCGAAACAAGGCATCGCTGAGTCAGCCATTGGAATCTGGACAGACGGTGGAGATTAAAACTGATCCGAACAGTGCACCTAGCCCCATGTGGCTGAACTTTGTGGTGACTGCCAAAGCACGCTCGGCTATTCGACACCATATTCGAGATTTAGACCGCAATCAGGCCGCTGATTTTGGTAGGCGTTTGTTGCATCGAGCGCTAATCCGCTTTGATCACACGGCAGAGGAAATTTCCGAGCAAGCGATGAGCGCACTGCTCGCTGAATTTCATTTTCCTGATGAGCGTGAACTCTACGTGCAGGTAGGGCTTGGGCACCATCTGCCCAGCGCCGTTGCTGAGCGGCTACTGCAAAAAGAGTTTGGTGAAGAGAACATTGAAAGCCCTCTACCGGAGAAAACTGTCGCACCCCCGCTGATGATCGATGGTCGCGAAGGGTCAGTGTTTTATCTCTCCAAGTGCTGTTGTCCTATACCTGGAGACAATGTGCAGGGTGTGATATCGGCGGGTATGGGAGTGGCGGTGCATCGAGCGGGTTGTCGCAATGTGCGACGCTATCGCCGGAAACCCAAAGAAAAAGTCGCTGTTGAGTGGGCAGTGGACATAGAGGGCAGCTTTGAAGCGGTCATTACGGTTCAGCTTTCAAATCAGCCGGGCGCGCTCGCTCGTATCACTTCCACCATGTCGGTTATGAACGTTAATATTGAGAACATGGATTTTAATAATCGTGGTGAGGACAATATCTATATTCGGTTTGTATTGGCTGTCAATGGTCGCCAGCAATTGGCGCGAATCGTTCGACGGCTACGCAATCTAACGGTAGTTCGTTCTGTAAAACGCGAGAACACGGAAGCCTAGACGGTATACTTGCCAGACCATCGAGTCCACAGGTAAACGTCATGGCACGCGAAGTGATCAAAACCGATAACGCCCCGGGTGCGATAGGCACCTATTCCCAAGCAGTTAAATGCGGCAGCACCGTCTATTTGTCGGGACAAATACCGCTAGTTCCTGACACCATGGAAGTGGTGTCCGATGATGTAGAAACGCAGATTGATCAGGTGTTTCAAAACATCCGGGCTGTCTGCAAAGCGTCGGGTGGTTCCTGTGATGACGTGGTTAAGCTCAATGTCTATTTGACCGATCTAGCGAATTTTCCTTTAGTCAACGAAATCATGGCCAAGTATTTCAACGAACCCTACCCAGCTCGAGCGGCGGTGGGTGTCGCCGCCTTGCCAAAAGATGTTGCGGTAGAAATCGAAGGCATACTGCACTTGAGCGCTTAATGCAGGGTTATTCGTCGGTAGTGAATGGTTAGAGTATCTGGACCGTTTCCATGACCAAGGTTGCTCAGTCCGAGACTTCTCTTGCGCGCCTCCCAGTCACTTCCTTGAAAGGGGTTGGCGAGGCCGTTGCGCTCAAGCTTGCGACGCTGGGCATCGCCACCTTGCAAGACGTACTCTTCCATTTACCTTATCGATATCAAGATCGCACACGATTGACACCCATTGGGGCGTTGCGACCAGGTAGTGAAGCCGTGATTCAAGGGGATGTGCAGCTGGCTGAAGTGGTCAATCGACGACGGCGAGCTTTGTTGGTAAGAATTGCCGATGGCACGGGTTCGATAACTTTACGTTTTTTTCATTTCTCCAATACGCAAGCTCGACAGTTTGAGCGCGGTAAACGTGTGCAGTGTTTTGGTGAGGCCAGGCGCGGACCGGGCTCGTTGGAAATGGTGCACCCGGAGTACCGAATGCAAGGCCAGGGCGCCACTTTGGAAGACGCACTGACGCCGTTCTACCACGCCACTGACGGTGTCCAACAACCCACGCTACGTCGACTGACTGAGCAAGCGCTGACTTTGATGCGTAAGCATCCATTGATTGATTGGTTAAGCGAAAGCTCCGCATTCAATGCAGAAGATGCGAGCGTAGAGTTTACTGAGGTGTTTCCGTTAGGCCTACCGGAATTAACAGATGCTTTGCAAGTGGTGCATAGGCCACCGACCAACGCGGATATTCAGGCACTGTTGGACGGATTGCACCCTGCACATCGGCGACTGGCCTTGGAAGAATTAGTTGCGCATCGATTGGGTCTGCGACTACAACGAGCTAAAACAGTGGCTATGCAAGCGCCGATGATTCCCAAAGCAGCTGTGTTGGTAAAACAACTACATGATGGGTTGCCCTTTAAGCTAACGGGTGCCCAGCGGCGGGTGTTCAAAGAGATTGCGATGGATTTATCCACGGCCTCTCCGATGCTCAGACTAGTGCAAGGAGATGTCGGCGCTGGTAAAACCGTTGTGGCTGCTCTGGCGGCCGCCCAATGTGTAGATGCCGGTTATCAAGTGGCCCTAATGGCGCCGACCGAAATATTAGCCGAGCAACATCTATTGAATTTCACGCAGTGGTTTGAACCTCTGAATATTGATGTTGGCTGGCTCAGTGGCAAATTGCGAGTGCCACAACGTCGCGCCGCTATCGAAGCTGTGGCTATGGGGCGGTCCAGGATTGTGGTAGGCACTCATGCTTTATTTCAAGATGATGTCGAATTTGAAAACTTAGGGTTAGCCATCATCGATGAGCAACATCGATTCGGTGTGCATCAGCGGTTAGCACTGCGGAACAAAGGGGCAAACCAGAATCAATTGCCGCATCAACTCATCATGACGGCAACGCCGATTCCACGGACACTGGCTATGACCGCCTATGCTGATTTGGATTGTTCGATTATCGATGAGTTGCCCCCGGGTCGAAAGCCGGTGCAGACGGTTGCGATCGAATCTGCCCGGCGAGCAGAAGTCGTGGCGCGCGTGAATCAAGCCATTGCTGATGGGCGTCAGGTGTATTGGGTGTGCACGTTAATCGAAGAGTCAGAATCGCTTCAGGCCCAAGCAGCTGAGGACACCCTCAGTGTGTTGCATCAGATGCTTCCGCAGCATCGGATTGGCCTGGTACATGGCCGATTAAAATCGCGAGATAAGGACGCGATAATGCAGCAGTTTAAATCTCAGAAGCTAGATTTGCTGGTGGCTACGACCGTTATTGAAGTGGGTGTGGATGTGCCCAATGCCTCTTTAATGATTATCGAAAACTCTGAGCGACTCGGTTTGTCCCAGCTTCATCAATTGCGTGGTCGTGTGGGGCGCGGTAGTGCGCAGAGCAGCTGCATTCTGTTATACACCGGGCCATTGTCGAACAATGCCAAGGAGCGCATCGGTATCATGCGAAGAACGAATGATGGTTTTTTGATTGCGCAAAAAGATCTTGAAATCAGAGGCGCGGGTGAGGTGTTGGGCACTCGGCAAACCGGACTCGCAGAATTTCGTATTGCTGAACTTGCGCGGGATCAGGATTTACTCGACACCGTCAGTGACATTGCCGATGACTTGATGGTCCATCATCCTGAGGCGGTTACGGGCTTGATTCAGCGTTGGATCGGCGAGCAGAACAAAGAGTACGGTGGGGTTTAACGGCGTAGTCGCCAGGCTAGGAGCAACGCACCCATCACAGCGCCTCCGAGTGCTCCGTAGAGGTGGCTGTTAACCACGACGCTGCCACCGGCCACCGATTCACTGCCAGGGACGGGCCCCAGCCATTGCTCGTAGGCAAGTTTGAGTACCGTCAACAGCAGCAGCAATCCGGCGGATTTAGGGTAGTGCTTCAGATCGGCTAAACACCCAGCGATCAACAAACCGTGCAGGCTGCCCGAAAATCCGACGTACCAGAGTACATCTGGATCGAAAAAATACAGACCTAGCCCAACGGTAATGCTAGAGACCAGCGTTATCAAAGCCCATTCCCAAACTGAAAAGTGTGCCCAAACTAGCGCGACGATCAGCACCAACCCGGCCATGTTCATACCCAGGTGGCTCATTCCGAGGTGGACGAAATTACCGCTGAGCAATAACCACCAGTGACCTTTCGCGATAGCCTGTTGATCGAAGCGCCAGCTGTCGCTATATCCTAGCCACTGCAGCAATACGCAAAAGACAACGAGCGCGGCTGCATAAAGATAGGCCGGGTGTGTCAGGGTGCGAACTATTTTGCTCTGGTGCGTCATACGTCAGTGAGTGTGCTCCGAACAGGATACGAGCCGTCAAAGCGGCGAAAGTTACCTAGAGTGCTATGCTCATGGGTTGTATTAGTCAACTGTAATTCGGGTCTGGACCCGGGAAAGAATACTGGAGAAATCGTCGTGATGGGCAAACTCTTGCGAAGCTCAAGGCAACAAGGCTTCACATTGATCGAGATTATGGTCGTTGTGGCCATTATTGCGATTCTTGGTGCCACAGTGGTTCCGCTGATAATGGACCGACCGGACCAAGCCCGAGTGGTCAGGGCTAAAACTGACATTGCGGCTATGGGTGAAGCTTTAGAACTGTATAAGTTGGACAATTTTAGCTACCCCTCTACCGAACAAGGATTACAGGCATTGGTTGAAAAGCCATCCGGCGACCCGGAGCCACAGAACTGGAACTCAGGCGGTTACATTAAAAAAGTAAACAAAGATCCTTGGGGAAGAGATTATTTGTACCAAAGCCCTGGTGAGGGCGGCGATTTTGACATCATATCCCTGGGCAAAGATGGCGCTGAGGGCGGTGAAGACTTTGCGGCCGATATTACGAACTGGGACAACTGATTTGACCGCTCCGGCGGCTCGGGTACAGAACCGGACGGCCGGATTTACACTGATTGAGGTGATGGTGGTGGTAGCCATCATCGCCATTCTCGCTGGCGCAGTTGTCATCAATCTAAACATCCGTAACCCGGCAATCACAGTGCGGGATTCGGCTCTGCGAACAGCGCTACTGATGGAGCTAGCGGCAGACCAGGCAGTGTATTCTCGTCAACAACTCGGGGTACGTTTTCATCCCAATAGTTATGAATTTTATGTGTTATCGGCTGATGATGAGGGTGAACGTAGCTGGGAAATCCTGCCTGATGAGCGTTTGTTTTTTAAGGAGGTTGATATACCCATTGAATTCGAGGTGGATATATCCGGCCTGCCCATCGTGTTGGAGACCCTGGTCGAAGAGCTGGAGTCAGTGACCGATGAGGAACCGATCAAACCTCATGTGATGTTCTTGTCCAATGGGGAAATAATGCCAGATTTTCGTATACGGCTTTCAGATGTCGATAACGAGTTTCGACATGAAATCTCCACAGGGGAGATAGAACCGATCGTAGTTGAGCAAATCAACTAATGGCACGCCGCCGATTAACACATCGTGGTTTTACTCTCATCGAGGTGTTGGTTGCCATGACCATTATCGCCGTGGGTGTAACGGCTTTGGTGCAGGCATCGGGTTCTGCCAGTTGGCGGGCAAATTTTTTACGCGAACGAGAATTTGCCCGTTGGGTGGCGAGCAATCACTTAACTGAGGTGCAAGTGCTCCCCGCCTGGCCCGAGATAGGGGCGAAAAATACCGAAGTGGATATGATGGGTTTGCGTTGGTATATCCGAACGCGTACGAAAAAAGTGGAAGATCCAGATCTGCGTCGTGTCGATGTTGAAGCTCGTTTGGACAAGGATGAAGACAGCTATCTGTATTCCGTTACCGGGTTTGTAGGAAACCCGCAGCACCGAGTTCAGTGATGCGAATTCGCGGATTTACGCTCATTGAATTGTTGGTTGCGCTGTTCTTGCTGGCGATCCTAGGTACGGCCGGTTTTACGATGCTATTTCAGCTTAATACCGCGCGCGAACGCTTGAACGATCAGGCCGATCGGTTAAACAGTTTGCAGAGAACATTCTATTGGATGGCAGAAGATATCACTCAAATTGTTGAGCGTCCCATTCGATCTGCGCTGGATTCACCCACCCCTGCGGTGATGTTTAATTTGCAAGGCGAATCGCTGTTCGAATTTACTCGTTCGGGTTGGACTAATCCGGCGGCCGATGTATCACCGGCTCGATCAAATCTGCAGCGGGTGGCGTATGTGCTCGAAGGTGATCGTTTATTGCGTCAGTACTGGTATCACCTGGACACTTTGGATGAGGCACCGACTAAACGGCGTCAGTTACTCGATGGTGTTGAAAATTTGACGGTAAGGTTTTTAGATCGCAGTGGCGACTGGCATACCGGCTGGCCACCGGCAGACCTTGAAGATCCCGGTAACCCGGCGGCGGTCGAATTCACCTTTGATTTACAGGACTTCGGTGAAGTGCGACGGTTGTTTTCACTGCCGGGGTGATGCCGATGCGACGGAAAATCAATACCCGCACTACGCGTGAACGCGGTGTCGCCATAATCACAGCCATGCTGGTGATCGCGTTAGGGACTATAACTATGGTGGCGATAACAGCGCGCCAGCAGTTCGATATGCAGCGAGAACAGAACGAAGCGGTGATCCAGCAAGCCCGAGCCCTAGCCATTAGTGGTGAACGGTTTGCGGCGGCCGTGTTATTTCGGGATCGAGAAGCCGGGGACCGAGAAAACAGCGATTCGCTCGATGATGATTGGGCGACGACGATACCGCCGATACCGATCGACAATCAGGCTGTGTTGCAGGGCTGCATTGTCGACATGCAGGGCCGTTTCAACTTGAATAATTTGGTCGATGGCGAGGGTAATGTAGTGGAGAGCTACGCACAGCAGCTCGGTAGACTGCTCTCGGAGCTCAATATTGATGCCGTGAAGGCTCAAGCGATCATCGATTGGGTTGATCAGAATATCGACCCCACTATTCCGGATGGTGCTGAGGACGATTACTACTCCAGCCTCGATCCAGGGTACCGGGCTGCCAATGCGCCGTTTGTGAGTGTCAGCGAGTTACAACTGGTGAAAGGATTTAGTTCGGCCATTAAAGAAGAAGCCGAAGACTATGCATTATTGTTACCGCATGTATCGGCCTTGCCAACCACTAATGGTGCAACGCCGGTAAATGTGAACACTGCGACGCCAGAAGTGATAGCGTCGCTATCGGAGTTTTTAAAGCCTCTCGCGGCGGATTTGTCTCGCTGGGATACAGGAGCTTATGAGGACTATCCTGAGTGCGAGGATATTTTCGATCTGGACGCCGAGGATGCGCCGGATACGCTGGTTGAGGAAAGGGATTTATCGCCCTACGAAAGCACATTGATATTTGAAGATGCCGCCGCGCCAGAGAGTGGGGAGAGTATTGCGGCTCCTGGCAGTTACGATGTGAAATCCCGCTTTTTTCAAGTTCGCATCGATGTGGTAACGGAGAATTTAGGCATAACCCAATACACACTGTTCGAGCGCGAGGACAGTGGCCAGACCAAAATTATTTATCGTGCGCGCGATGCACTTTAACGATTGAGATAACCGTTGGCTAAACACGTCATCATACATTTGCCAGAAGTGGGCAACGACTACGCCGAGTGGGTTGTGGCGGATGAACGCGGTGCTCTTGCTGCTCCAGTATCAACCGGTACATTGGAAGCTGCAGCAGACGCTGTGCAGGGTCACCGCTCAACATTGGTATTACCCGGCAACGAGGTGCTTCTGGCCGAAGCTACCGTCCCTGGAGGTAATGCCGGTCGTGCCCTACAAGCCGTGCCGTTTGTGCTTGAAGAACAGTTGGCCGATGATGTTGAAACTCTCCACTTTGCGCTGGGTGGAAAAGGCAAAGAGGATCAATATCCGGTGGCGGTGGTTGGCAAAGACACTATGGACACCGTCACCGAACAGTGTGTTGCAGCTGGGTTGCGTCCAGGGGCAATCGTTCCTGAGACGCTAGCGCTACCAAAGTTTGATGCCGATGCCGCGGGGGAAGTGTCATGGACGGCGTTAGTTGATGACACAGATACGGTTGTGCGCTTGAATGGTTATAAAGGTTTTGCCACCGATGTGGATATGGCGGGCTTTATGCTCGACGGTGCACAACACGATCTTCCAGAGGAATCGTCGGCTTCGCTGGTGGTCTACAAAACCGACGCTGCGGCCGAACTTCCCTCGGTTCCCCGTGTGGATATCGAAACTCGGCAATGCGAGAACCGTCTGAGCCTGTATGCCAGTGGCCTGGCAAATTCGCCCAGTATCAATCTTCTACAAGGTAGCTACAGCCCGAAAACACAGTTCGACAAATTTTGGAAACCCTGGCGCTGGACCGGTGTGTTGTTGCTTTTGTTGTGCGGGGTTTTTCTGGTCGGTAAATGGTTTGACTATTTTGCTTTGACTAAACAAGAGGCCGAGTTAGACGGACACATTGCGCGCGTATTTAATGAAGCGCTGCCGGGCGCAAAGATGGTTCGGCCGAAATCACAAATAACAGCTGCCCTTAAGAATATCGGCGGCAATACAGGTGCCACGTTTATCAGTTCCTTGCATCAAATTGCCGATGCCGTTGCCAAGCAACCCAAAACCGATATCACCTCTATTAGCTTCCGAAATGGACGCTTCGATATCGACTTGACCACAGATGCATTGCCCACGCTGGATCTTCTAAAAACAGCGATAGAGGGTGGTGGCAGTGGCCTCAGCATGACTGTGTTGTCCACGAATCAGGCTAAGGACGATTTACGAAGTCGGGTGCGAGTTGAATAGCGCGCGCCTGTGGGCCAGGGGATACGATAAATTATGAAAGATTGGTATCTACGACAGAATCAACGCGACCGTATGATCGTCATTGGTCTTGGGGTGTTAGTCGTGCTTGGTTTTCTCTATGCAGTAGCCTGGTATCCGTTACAAACCAAGCTATCTCGAGTTGACAATGCGGTAGCGACGAAAACCGAAACGCTATCCTTTATGCGTGAAGCCGCTGCTCGAATTAAAGCATCAGGCGGCGCTAAAAGAGACAGCAAAACTACCAACAAAGCCGTTTTTCAGTTTGTTGAAGAGATTCGTGTTAAACATGATTTGGTTCGAGCCGATCGTATTGATCCATCAGGTGAAGATGGTGCACGAATCCAGTTCTCCTCTGTGAAGTTTGATAGTCTCGTTAAGATGCTTGCCGAGCTAGAAGTCTATGGCATCAATGTCTCCACGATCAATATCACACGTAAAGACGATCCAGGCATTGTCTCTGTGCGAATCAATGTGGAGCGAGGTTGATGCGTGTTGTCAGGCTCTGCGTGTTGGGTTTTTTGGCCTATGTCATCTCGATGCTGGTGCTCTTCCCGCTGTCACCCATTGTCGCTCAAATAGAGCCGCATATAGCACCGGTAAAACTGGCAGGCGTCAATGGCAAAATCTATAGCGGCACGGTCGATTCGGTGATGTACGATGATGGTTTGCTACCCCTAGAATTCAGCAATGTCGCTTGGAGCCTGTCTCCGGGTACTTTACTCAAAGGCGGTACGGGTGCTCGAATCTCCTACCAAGGCTATGGCGGCGGGGGAGAAGGCCAAGTACTGCGCAAGTGGGATGGAAATATCGCACTATCGGACTTTACCTTTGATGCGCAGACCAAGGAGTTTGAATCGCTGTTGCCCATTCCGGGTCTTGCTAGTTTTACCGGTCAGCTCTCAGGCTCCATTGCCGAGCTTGTGATGGAAAACCAACTGCTTGAACTTTTTACCGGAAAGTTCCAGTGGGTAGATGCCAGTGTCACGTCGGATTTTTTTAGTGCTCAGCTGGGTGAGTTGAATATTGACATCGAACCGACCGGAGAAAAGCAGCATGTGGCTGAAGTTAATGCCTCTGGCGGTGAGATCGAGCTTGCCGGTAGCATTGATATGACACAAAACGGCGATTTTTCGGCCGATATTCTAATCACACCCACAACGAATACGTCCTCTCAATTGATTAATAACTTAAGACGTTTCGCACGGCCGGAGAGTGGTGGTCGGTACAGATATACGCAAAAGGGCAATGTGAACCGCCTGCTGTGATCAGGTCAAACACGAAACGTGTCTAACTGTTGCTGAATCCACACGATAGTCAATTATTTCGGCGATCTACCGCTACCCTTCTATAGACATGGCCGAAAGATCGCAGTGCATGTTTTTGACGGATGAGAAAACAGACGAATTACTTACGCAAGTGCTTGAAATAGCGCGGGCGGCTGGTCAGCAAATTCTCTCTGTCGCTCCCGATTCTCTAGACGTCTCCACCAAAGTCGATCGTACTCCGGTCTGTCGGGCTGATATGGCCGCTCACAAAGCCATTCTGGGTGGTTTACAAGCGCTGCAGCTGGATCTTCCAGTCATTTCAGAAGAGTCAGAGGACATCAGTTTCAAAGAGCGCACCGGTTGGGCAGATTACTGGTTAGTAGATCCGCTCGATGGCACCTGGGGGTTTTTGCAAGGAACCGATCAGTTTACGGTCAACATTGCTCTGATACACAACGATCAGCCGGTGTTGGGTGTTATCGTGGCGCCGAAGCTAAATGTCGCGTATTTCGCGGCGAAAAACCATGGCGCATACAAGCAACTGGGTGACAGTGAGCCCAAGGCGATTCATGTGCGTTCAGTGGACGAATCTGATATCACAGTCGCCTGCAGTGGACCGGCCAAAGTCGGTTCCAAATTTGAGGAATTTCTTAATAGTTTGGGTCAGCACAGTGAGGTGGCTGCAGGTGCTGCACTTAAATCTTGTCTTGTGGCCGAGGGCGCTGCCGATGTGTATGTCCGATTGGGGCCTACCGGTGAGTGGGATACCGCTGCTGCGCAAATCATCGTTAAGGAAGCCGGCGGCCATGTCACGGACACCGATATGCAGGAACTACGCTATAACACTAAAGAGAGCCTAACCAACCCACACTTTGTCGTCTTTGGCGACACTCGTGTCGATTGGTCGAAGTTTCTGCCTAAAGACACCGCATAACGGTTCGAAAGGTTAGTCAATCGTAACAACAATGTAAAACCGGTTCTCATCTGTGCGTCTGCTCACCCGTTGCGGCATTTCGAGCAATGGCATGAGGTATTATCGGTCTCCGTTTTGCGTAACTCACGACATGAATAAGATGTACAACACTCCTCAAGAAGCCGAAGCAGCATTCTATGATGCTGTTGAGCGTGGTGATCTACCGGTACTCAGCGAAGTTTGGTCGGACAACGAGAATATTGTCTGTATCCATGCAGGCAGTCAGCGAATAGAAGGTCGTAGTGCTGTGTTGGACAGCTTTGTCGACTTTATAGCGGATAACCCCTGTATCGAGTATTCGATCACTGACACTTTGCAAACGGGAACCGATTCATTAGCTATACATTTAGTACGCGAAGAAATAGAAATCGACGGGCAAGTGGTGAGTGTTATGGTCGCCACTAACATCTATCATCGAGAAATGGATGGTTGGAGAATGTTGTTGCACCATTCCTCTCACGAACCCGATCACCGGATTGCAGATTTCTTCGAAGACTTTGACGATTTCGAAACTGAACAAGAATCGCCGCCGGTACTACACTGACACGCACTGAGTATGACTGACGACCAACCGTTATATGCTCACGAAGAATTTAAGGTCACGCCTACATGGTTGGTTGTGGATCATGCCAGTTATGCGATTCGATATATTAGTAAACTGAACCTTAAAAAAATGGAACCGCCAAGACTGAGTGCTTACGGTGTCATTGCAATAGTGTTCGTTATCGGTCTTTTTACTCTCTTTCAAATGGTGCGAGAGGTATGGCCCTTTCAGTGGGCATGGTGGGGGCTGGCGGCATGTGCCGTTACGGCTATATATGCGCTCTATATTGCTCTGTTGATTCCTGACAAAATTATCCTCTATGTAGCCTTCAATAGTGGCGAGACTCTCGAGCTAACCCATCAATCACCATCGGTGGTTATTGAGTTACACAAAGCATTGCATTCGGCCATGGTTATTCACGACAACGAGCCAATCAAAGTAGAGCGTTACGATTCTATGTCGATCGAATAGTCAATGATCAAGGGTGCATGGTCGGAGAATCGGTCTTTGCGATAGATTCGAGTTTTAGCCACTTTGTCAGCGAGCGTGTTGCTGATGACTTGATAGTCAATGCGCCAACCCACGTTGTTATCCCGCGCCCCACCTCGGGCCGACCACCAGGTGTATTCATGTTCCTTTTGCGGCAATACGCGAAACGCATCTGTGTATTTTAAAGTGCTAAACACTTTGCTGAGCCACTGTCTTTCTTCAGGTAGAAAGCCTGAGTTTTTTAGGTTGCCTTTCCAGTTACGAATATCAGCCTCGGTGTGAGCGATGTTCCAGTCGCCGCAGATCACCACTGGATTTTTCTTACGGCGCAGTGCGATCAACCGTTTCTCAAGTAAATCCATGGACTGATATTTGTAGTCTTGACGGATATCCCCAGTGGTTCCCGAGGGGAGATAAAGTGAGACTATGGTGACATTGCCAAAGCGAGCCTCAAGATAACGACCTTCTGAATCGAACCAGGGTTCGCCAATACCGGTTTGAACAGCTCGTGGTTTGGTTTTGCAAAATATCGCTGTGCCGCTATAGCCTTTTTTTTCGGCATCATGATAGTGACATTCGAAGCCCTTGGGATGAAACACAGGGTCCGTCAACTGATGTATCTGAGCTTTGGTTTCTTGCAAGCAAACCACATCGGCTCGCTGACGCGAGAGCCATTTAAAAAAACCATGGCGAGCGGCAGCTCTGATCCCGTTCACATTTGCTGTAATAATGCGCATTGGCTCACATTGTACACACACACCAATTAGTAAGCACCGTTCGCAAAACCCACACACGTGTGCTTTAACAAAGCACTGCTTTGGTCGATAAATGACACAGTAAAAGATTTCACGGGGCAATCGCGAAGAGTGTCATGGATAAAGTACCGCATAAATACAAAAATCCCTTAGGGCTAGTGTCGCCTGGCTTGATACTCGTGGGATCGGTGCTGACGGCCAATGTTTTCGCAGCCGACAACTCTTACCGGGTTTACAAACTCGATGAGCAGGGTCGAATCACCTATCAGGATCGAGCACCCGACTCGAGCCAGGATGATGGCCATAGCGTACTGAACAAGCAAGGTGTCGTCACTCAAGAAGTGCTCAGTCGCGAAGAGCGTCGAGCTGAACGGGCTCGAGCCCGCGAGATGGAGCTGGCGAGAATCCGTGACCGAGCCTTACTGGCAACTTTCACCACTGAAGACGACTTGATACGCACTCGGGATGATCGAGTGGGTATGATTGATGGATTGATTAGTCGTTTGGATGATCGAATTCGAATACTATCGGATCGTCTGGATGTGGTGGACAAACGTATCTTGATGCAAGAAAAAAATGTCGGTGAAGGTAAAGCACAGGATTCGCTCTACGCTGAACAAACCAGTATTCAGCGCAATATTGAAAATGCCTGGTCACTAATCGATGCAAAGGCACAAGAGCGATCTGTATTGTCCGACAAGTTCGACGACGATCTGCAGCGCTATAGAGAGCTTAAACAAGCTCGCATGTAGCGACAAAAGGCGCCAGGTCCTACTGGCGTATCAATGTGCCCACACCTTTGTCGGTAAATAGCTCAAGCAATACGGCGTGTTCGACACGGCCATCGATAATTTGCACGCTGCCGACCCCTGACTGAACAGCATCTACGGCGCAGTTTACCTTGGGGATCATACCGCCTTGAATGGTGCCATCTTGAATATACGCTGCAGCGTCTGTCGGGGTGATTCCTGTTAACAGTTCACCGGCTTTGTTTAGAATCCCGGTGGTATTGGTCAATAACAATAAACGTTTTGCTCGCAGGGCAGTTGCAATACTACTAGCGACCAAATCAGCGTTGATATTGTAGCTAGCGCCTGCACTGTCTGCACCGATAGGCGCGATCACGGGTATGAAATTATCACTTTGTAAACGTGCAATCACGTCTGTGTTGATCTGGGTTACCTCTCCGACATGGCCTAGCGCATTCTCTGTATGGCCATCGAGTTTCAGTGGCTTGGCTTGGATCAAGGAGGCGTCTTTGCCCGTAAGGCCAACTGCCTTCCCACCGACTTGATTCAGTAGTGCGACGATGCTCTTGTTGACCAGGCCGCCCAACACCATTTCGACCACCTCCATCGCATCACTGGTCGTCACTCGCATCCCTTCAATAAACTCGCTGTGAATGCTGAGACGTTGGAGCATGTCGGCAATCTGTGGTCCGCCGCCATGAACCACCACAGGCCGAATGCCAACCTGTTGCATCATCACAATATTTTGAGCAAAACAGCGTTTCAGATGCTCATCGGTCATCGCATTGCCACCGTACTTAATGACAACGGTTTGGCCACTGAAGCGTTGTAAATACGGTAGGGCCTCGTTGAGAACTCTAGCCGTTTCTTTTGCCGATGTCGGATCCAAGGGGTAATGCCTTACGGTGAAGACTAAAACGGAATGGCGATGCTTGAGTCGGTCTGCTGCATCACGTGTTTAAATTCATTTTGAATACGGCTCAACGCCTCTTCTGTGTCGGCTTCAAATCGAATGACCAACGAAGGGGTGGTGTTGGAAGCACGGAGTAGTCCCCAACCGTCAGGATAATCTGCGCGGACTCCATCAATAGTGGTGAGCGTTGCTCCGTCAAATTTGGCATTGTGTGCAAAAGCTTCGACAAATTCATGCTGAGCACCGTCCTGATCCAACAATATCGAGATCTCTGGGGTGTTGATGCTGTTTGGAATATCGCCAAAAATGTCGCTCACAGGCCGATCAATACCCGACAAAATCTCCAACAACCGAGCGGCAGAGTACAGTGCATCATCAAACCCGTACCAACGCTCTTTGAAGAAGATGTGCCCACTCATTTCACCACCGAGTAAAGCGCCGGTTTCTTTGATGCGCGCCTTGATAAACGAATGCCCGGTTTTCCACATTTCGGGTTCGCCACCGGCGGCTGTAATTGCTGCCGGCAGTACTTTGGAGCATTTTACGTCGTAGATGATTTTTGCCCCAGGGTTACGGGACAGAACATCTTGAGCATAAAGCACCATTTGGCGATCGGGCCAGATTACTTGGCCTTTGTTATCAACAATGCCGACGCGATCGCCATCACCATCGAAAGCCAAACCCAAATCAAGATTGTTCTCGGTTACTACTTTAATGAGATCCTGCAAATTGTCTAATTTAGCGGGATCAGGGTGGTGGTTCGGAAAATTGCCATCGACTTGTGTGAAGAGCCCTTCTGCGTCACACCCAAGGCCTTCAAACAGTTGCGGTGCAGCCATACCAGTTACACCGTTACCGCAGTCATAAGCGATGCGCATTTTGCGTTTGAGCGACACATCACCGAGTATTCGGTTCAAGTAGTCTTCCCAGATATCCGTACGACTATAGCCGCCGGTTCCTGTCACTAAGTCGCCTTTCTCTATTCGGTTGTACAAATTCATAATACCATCGCCGTAGAGCGCCGCCCCATCGAGCACCATCTTAAGGCCGTTGTATTCAGGGGGGTTATGGCTGCCGGTAACCATCACGCCAGTACCTGTTTCCAGTGCATAGGTGGCGTAATACAGAACCGGTGTAGGAACCATGCCGATATCGATAACTTCCAGACCGGCCGCTTGCATACCTTCACTGAGTGCCTCGATCAAATCCGGGCCCGACACGCGACCATCTCTTGCGACCACGGCTTTGGTTAAACCGCGATCGTTGCATTCGCTGCCGAAGGCCTGACCAATTTGGGTAACGGCCTCTGGCGTCAGTGCATCGCTGACAACACCGCGGATGTCATAGGCTCGGAAAATCGCTTTAGAGGGAATCATGAATGGGTCCTATGGTGCGCCAACTGCGCGTATGCATACAGGTTTAATGGTATTCATTACTCGTGCCCGGTGGAGCCAAAGCCACCGCTGCCGCGCTCAGAAGAGTCGAAATCCTGCACCTGCCTAAAACCCACCTGTACCACCGGTACGATGACCAGCTGAGCGATTCTAGCGCCCACTTCGATGGTAAACGGGTCTTTACCGCGATTCCAACAGGAGACGAACAATTGGCCTTGATAATCCGAATCGATCAGTCCAACCAGGTTGCCAAGCACAATGCCGTGTTTGTGGCCCAGCCCTGAGCGGGGCAAAATCATGCCAGCCAGGCCCGGATCGCTGATGTGGATAGCAAGGCCTGTGGGTATGAGCTGGGTGTCTCCAGGCTCCATAGTTTTAGCAGCATCGACGCAAGCTCGCAGATCAAGCCCGGCTGAGCCATCACTTGCATAGCTAGGAAGATCGATGCTCTGTCCTATGCGAGGGTCGAGAATTCGATAATCAATAAGTGGTTTCAAAGCGGTGGATAGTTCTTCTGAGTAAAAAGCGGAAGCCGCTATGATAGCCAACAACGCCACGAAGGTCGTGAATTTTACGTCGAAAAGCTCTGCAGTAGCTCAGTGACTTCCCGTCTATGAGGCGCGGCGTATCCGCCGTCGGTGCCTGTGCACTTCAGTGCGGCCGCGACATTGGCAAACGCTACCGCGTTAATCTCGTCCGTGCCTCGAGCCAGCTCAGTGGTGAACGCCCCGTGCCACACATCGCCAGCTCCTAGCGTGTCAACCACCTTGACCTTCGGCGCCGGGATGGTTTGAAGGGTGTGATTGCATAGAACATGGGTACCGTTTTCACCGTCAGTTACGCACACCCAGGCAGAAAACGCGGTAGCCGCTCGTCGCAACGCATCAAGCACGGGAGTGTTGGGTGCATAGTCTGTCAAGCCTTGTTTGGAGAAGGCGATATGAGTGGCTGATCTCATGGTTTCCAGGCACACCGGTGCTTCAGCATCCACCACGCCAGGTAGTTGTTGCGCTTTTGCTATGTTAAGAGCGTGTATTGAGCCAGCCGACCATCGGGTATCAACCAACACACCCTGTACCGGTGAATCGAACTGCAGAGGTTTAGTTTCTAAGGAATCGCAATGCTGTCGAAAGTTGACGATTTGTCGTTCACCCTGTGGATCGACGGCGATACTGGATACGGGTGTGCGATAGGAGTCTGATACACGAATGTTCGTGCCATCAATCCCATTTTTGTTCAGGGCTGCTAGTACGTATTGTCCAAATTCATCGTTGCCGAGTCGGCTGAACAAGTGAGCCTGGCCGCCCAAACGATTGATTGCTAGCGAAGCATAACAGCCGCCTCCGCCACAGATCATCGATACGTCACTGGCTCGATGCTTAATGGGCTCTGTTGGAATGGCCGGCACTTGAAACACCATATCAACACTGAGTAAACCGCACACCAGGATCGGCGTTGGATCCATCGGTGGCTCAGTGTGCGCGCCGCTCACTGGAAATTGTGTTAATTGGGTGAGAGTCGAGATGCGATGATGTCGACTAACTCAGTGGCCAGCTGTGTTTTGGTGCCTGGAGGAACGGATTGATGCCCTGATTCTCCCCAATATACATCGATGGCGCTGGTGTCTGATCCAAACACCGGATTGTCTTTTTGTCCCACCTGGTTGGCAACGATTAGGTCAAGCTTTTTACGGCTGAGTTTACCGCGAGCGTGTTCTTCGACCTTTTCGGTTTCTGCAGCAAACCCAACGCAATAGGGTGCATTGGGCAGGGCGGCGACGGATTTTAAAATGTCTGGGTTGCGCGTGAGTGTCAGGGTCAGGTTATCTTCACTTTTTTTGATTTTTTGCGTGGCCACTTCCGAGAGTCGATAATCGGCAACAGCGGCCACACTAATAAACACATCGCAGTGTTCAATCTCACCCATAACCGTGTCGTACATCTGCGCGGCTGTTTTTACATCAATGCGTTGTACGCCCACAGGAGTTGTTAGATTCACTGGGCCGCTGACTAATGTAACGGTGGCACCTTGCTCAATGGCGGCACTGGCAACGGCATAACCCATTTTTCCTGAACTGCGATTACTGAGAAACCGTACAGGGTCTATCGGTTCACGCGTTGGGCCTGCGGTAATAAGGACATGTTTGCCTACCATTGAGCCTCTGGTATCAGCATTGGCCTTGGTGTCATTAATTAACGCATCTCGAATGGCTTCAGGCTCCATCATGCGCCCAGACCCAGTTTCACCACAGGCCTGGTCACCTGAATCAGGACCAAGAAACGTCACACCGCGTGCTTTGAGAATGTCGCAATTTGCTTGAGTGGCGGAGTGCTTCCACATCATATGGTTCATAGCGGGTGCGATACACAGCGGTGCTTCGGTGGCCAGGCATAGTGTGGTGAGTAAATCATCAGCCATACCCTGTGCTAAGCGCGCCAGTGTGTTAGCCGTTGCGGGTGCGATTAATACCAAATCGGCCCAGCGTGCCAATTCAATGTGACCCATCGCTGCCTCGGCAGCTTCGTCCAATAAACTGGTGTGCACAGGATTGCCAGTTAAGGCTTGCAATGTCAGAGGCGTAATGAAGGCTTGTGCCGAGTCGGTCATCACAACCCGTACCTCAGCGCCGGCGTCCATCAAGCGACGAGCCAGCACCGCACTTTTGTAAGCGGCGATACCGCCTGTGATGCCCAGCAGTATGTGTTTACCAGTCAGTGATTGCATAATGGTAAATAGTATCAGGTTAGCTG
>JAHQVR010000088.1 GCA_019634245.1 Gammaproteobacteria bacterium | reverse complement strand
GGTGGTTTAGGTCTATTCGGGCAGACTTAGACGACTATGATGATTGGAGAGATTTATGCGGTATGTTTGGGGTGTTTTCTTGCTGTTGGTGGGTTATTCGGCGCATGCTGAGCTCGCGAATGTGTCGAATTCGGGGCTGCAAGGGCTGATTGAAAAAGGCGTACCGATCGTCGACGTGCGTCGGGCAGATGAATGGGCTGCTACCGGGGTGGTGGCGGGGAGCCACAAGATCACGTTCTTTGATCAAAATGGCGACTATGATGCTAAGAAGTGGCTAGCCGAGCTGAATTCAATCGCTGGCAAAGATCAGCCGGTGGTATTGATTTGCGAATCCGGTGTGCGTTCCAAAGTAGTCGCAAATTGGTTATCAAAGGGTTTGGGTTATAGCGAGGTCTACAATGTGACCAGTGGAATTTCTGGGTGGATTGGAGAAGATAAACCAGTAGTGCGAGAGTAATAAAGCTCAGGCGTATTTCTAGCCTGCCGCGCCGCCTGGATAAAAGTTCCCGATACGCCTCTGGACAGCATCCATTTGGGAAATTCAAAACCTGGAGGGATACTGCTCTTCTCAGAGTTCGGCTCGCTTCTCGGCCAATAGCTCACTGATTTCGGGTCGACAGCTGCCGCATTTTGAACCGCATCCCAAACTGTTTCCAAGACTGTCGATGGACGTATTGCCACCAGCGATCGATTGGGCAATGGTACTTTTTGAGGTTCTGAAGCAGCCACAAATGAGTTTATTGCGTTCCCCCTTCTCTCCTCTCAGTTCTTTTTTGGCCTGATTCAGTGGTTTGGAATACGTCGTTTCCATCCACACAAAGCTCGGAAGGTTCTCTGCATCACCGCTCGCGAACACCAGACAGCTAACCTCTTCTTTTTTGCTGAACACGACTATCTCAGACTTTTCTATTGGGTTGGCGTATTGGGTTATGTCAGGCGCTTCTGTGGAGTGAGAATCTGGCATCAAATTGCGCGCCCACTGTCGCCAATCTATCTCGTTATCGGCGCCCAGTAAGTAAACGAACCCATCCGGAATTTTCGTCTCTACCCAATAATTCCAACCTTCTCTCGCAACCGATTTAGGGCTCACGACCCTTGCCCAAACTTCACAATCATAGGGTTCAATAAATACCGCCGATGCCTTTGATTCAGGCTGACCAGAGATCGGATCAGTCTCCATATCCACCGCGTTGCTTACCACCGCATGGCTGGCATATTGATCTGACCAGTGAATGGATTGAAAGAGCTGTCCACGGGTAACAGAGTGTGTGATTTCTACTCTTCCGATAACTTCGCCGAGATCACTGCGGATCTTGGCAAATTGATCATTTTTTAAACCTCGGCCCCGTGCATCTTCTGGGTGAATTTCTACCACCGGCACGTCGTCATGTGCGGTCAAGCTAGGTGCCGTGCCGGTGCGGGTCATGGTATGCCACTGATCTCTCAAGCGGCCGGTATTTAATAACAGTTCTGCATCGGCGCTTTTTGCGAGCGCAGGTGCGATCGGAACAAACTGCGCACGTCCGCTCTTAGTGAAGAATTGACCATCTTCGAGCATCCGAGCGGTTCCATTTGTTTTTTGGGCAGTCACAGGCCATTGAACAGGCGCGAGGGAGTCATATTCAGAGGCGGTGAGTTCCGACAACCCGCTAATATCAAAATCGCGCGCGCCGTTATTTTCAAAACCAGACAGCTTTGCGTGTTCCAAAAAAATATCCCGCGCGGTCAGAAAATTAAAGTCTTTGGAAAATCCCAGCTTCTTGGCAACCTCGGCAATTGCCCACCAGTCGGGCCTGGCTTCTCCCGGCCCTTTACGAAAACCGCGTTGGCGGCTGATGCACCGTTCTGAATTGGTCACCGTGCCGTCTTTTTCGCCCCAACCCATTGCCGGAAGAAGAACGTTGGCAAATTGCGTTGTGTCTGTATGCGTGATGTCTGACACGATCACTGTCGGGCATTGCGCCAACGCACGACGCACTTTGTTGGAGTCGGGCAAGCTAACGGCAGGGTTTGTTGCCATGATCCACAGTACCTTGATCTGCCCTTTTTCTATTGCGTCAAACAAATCAACGGCCTTTAGCCCTGGCTGCGTGGCAATGCGGGGGGACTGCCAAAAACGTTGCACCCGGTCGACATCTTCCGGCGCGAAATCCATATGCGCAGCGAGTTGATTCGCTAAACCACCTACTTCTCTTCCGCCCATGGCATTGGGCTGCCCGGTAATGGAAAACGGCCCTGCGCCTGGATACCCTATTTTCCCGGTCGCCAGGTGGCAGTTAATAATGGCATTACATTTATCTGTTCCCGTTGCCGACTGGTTGATTCCCTGAGAATAAAAGCTGACTGTTTTAGAAGTTTCTGCGAACCACTGGTAAAACGTATCGAGAGTCGATTGATCTAACCCAGTTTTGGTCGCCACTTCATTCCAGCTTGTTGCTTCTGCGTCTCGCTGAACCTTGTCGAAACCTTCTGTGTTGGTGGCGATATAGGATTGATCCAGAAAGTCTTGCTCCACCAGATATTTCATCAACCCCTGAAAGAGATAGCCATCAGCACTGGGGGCAAGTTGGAGATGCAAATCTGCTAGGGTCGCAGTCGCTGTTCTTCTCGGGTCAATTAACACGACACGCAGCTTCGGGTTTGCCTCTTTCGCAGCAGCCATTCTTTGATAGAGTACTGGGTGTGTCCAGGCGGCATTGGAGCCGATCAAAACAATCAGTTCCGCCTGCTCCAGATCCTCATAGGAACATGGCACAGTGTCTGACCCAAATGCTCGCTTGTAACCTGCCACGGCAGAAGACATACACAGCCGCGAATTGGTATCGACATTGGCAGTGCCGATAAACCCCTTCATCAACTTGTTTGCAACGTAATAGTCTTCGGTAAGTAGCTGCCCGGAAAGATAAAACGCCACACTCTCTTGGCCGTATTGATCAAGGCTCGCTTCAATCTTGCTGGCTATGTTCGCTGTCGCACATTCCCAGCTAACTGTTTCGCCATCCACCACTGGTTGGGTCAATCGCCTGGCTTCGTTGGCACCCAATAGCGTTTCGCCGAGAGCGCTGCCCTTACTACATAGCCTGCCATAGTTTGCAGGATGCGTTTTATCACCCTGGATTAACGCGATGCCGGTTTCTTTTTCTACATTCACGGTAACCCCGCACCCAACTCCGCAGTAAGGGCAGGTGCTCAATATTTCAGACATGGCGCTCAGACACTTAGCACGACATCATCACCACTAATCTCGATTGGGTAGATGGGTACAGAAACATCCTGCTCTATGCACTTACCAGTGGTAAGTGAAAAATGCTGCTTATACATCGGCGAGGCAATTACCAGCTCGCCGCCGACATTGCCGACAATACCCCGTGACAGCACATTGGCCTTGCCCACCGGGTCCCAATTGCCCAAGGCGAAGACTTTTTTATCGGTGGCAGGCAGATAGAAAAGCGCCACCTGTTCCTCTATACCGTTACTCTCGATCAGCGCACAGACACCAGAGTTCGCTACAAGATCTTCCACACTGCAAATTCGCTTCGCGTGCATCTCTTACCCTACCGCTTTGAATTGTTGCCGCTTCTTTTCTGCTTCCGTAGCTGGTCGCACCTGTCCGCGTTCTTCGACAAACAAAACTTCTGGGTCGCTTTTTTCCGAATTTACAAACTGACGAAAGCGCTTCAGCTTTTCGCCGTCGCTAATGGCGGATTTCCATTCACATTGATACGTATCCACTACGTGCTGCATTTGGGCTTCCAGTTCATCGCAGATGCCCAGTGAGTCGTGAATGATGACATCCTGCAAATACCCTAGCCCGCCTTCGAGGCTGTTAAACCAGGTTGCTGTTCGTTGAAGCCGATCTGCTGTGCGCACATAGAACATCAGAAAACGGTCGATATACTTTATAAGTGTTGGTGTATCCAGATCGGTAGCAAACAAATCGGCATGGCGTGGTTTCATGCCACCGTTTCCACAGACATATAGATTCCAGCCGTTTTCGGTCGCGATCACACCTACATCTTTACTCTGGGCTTCGGCGCACTCCCGCGTGCACCCTGATACCGCCATCTTCAGTTTATGCGGCGACCGTAAGCCTTTATATCGATTCTCCAGGTTGATCGCTTCGCCAACACTGTCTTGCACACCATAGCGGCACCAGGTACTACCGACGCAGGATTTCACCGTCCTCAATGACTTCGCATAGGCATGGCCGGTTTCCATATTGGCATCGATTAACGAGCTCCAGATATCTGGCAGGTCGTTAACTCTGGCACCAAACAAGTCGACCCGCTGCCCGCCAGTAATCTTGCAATACAGGCCATATTTTTTTGCAACCTGACCAAGGGCGATCAACTGGTCTGGCAGAATTTCGCCGCCGGGAACGCGCGGCACCACCGAGTAAGTGCCATTCTTTTGCATGTTGGCCATAAAGGTATCGTTTGTGTCCTGCAATGGCACCAGGTCAGATTCCAGCACATGTTCATTCCAAAGCGAGGCCATAATAGACGCAACCGCTGGCTTGCAAATGTCGCAGCCAACGCCCGTTCCATACTTTTCGATTAATTCTTCGAATGTTTTGATTCGTGTGCTTTGTATGATCGTAAAGAGGTCTTGCCTGCTTTGCTTGAAGTGTTCACACAAATCTGTGTTCACCTCCAACCCGCGCGCCTGCATTTCAGCGTCGACCACGTTCTTCAACAGCGATGCACAACCGCCACAGCCGGTGGATGCCTGGGTACTGTTTTTCACATCAGCGACACTCATACAGCCGCTATCAATTGATTCGACAATATTGCCTTTGGTGACATTGTGGCAGGAGCAAATCAAAGCGTTGTCAGGTAACGCATCAGCACCCAAAGTGGGCACTCCGCCTTCGACTGGCGGAAGTATTAAATTCTCTGGGTTCTCGGGCAGCGCAATATCGTTGAGATAATATTGCAATAGCGTATCGTAAATTTCGCAATCCCCAACCAACGTAGCACCTAATACCTTAGTGCCGTCAGCGGACACGTTGAGCCGCTTGTACACCTCTTCGCGTTCGTCGCTGTAAACGAAAGCCAGAGCGCCTTCTACTTCACCTTTGGAATCACCGATCGAACCCACATCTACGCCCAGTAGCTTGAGCTTGGTACTCATATCAGCACCGGTAAAAGCAATTCTATCTTCAGTCAGTTGTGAAACTGCAGCCTCGGCCATGCGATAACCCGGTGCGACCAACCCATAAATGTTGGTGCCGAGTGTCGCGCACTCACCGATGGCGAAAATATTTTCATCTGATGTTTTGCATTGGTAGTCAATGCTAATACCGCCGCGCTCACCGAGCTTAAGACCCGCTTCTTTTGCCAGTTGATCATTCGGGCGAATACCCGCAGAAAAAACAACCATATCGGTTTCAAGCTCGGATTCATCCGCAAACTCCATCTTTAAACGACAGGTTAGCCCAGCACTAATTTTCTTAGTAGCTTTACTGGTATGCACGTGGACGCCAAGTGCTTCTATTTTTCGCCTCAGCATCTGGCTACCACCTTCATCCAGCTGAACCCCCATCAAGCCAGGCGCAAACTCAACGACATGGGTTTCCAACCCGAGATTTTTCAACGCATTGGCGCACTCCAAACCCAACAAGCCGCCGCCAACCACTACGCCCACATTTTTACCCTTGGCAGAAGCCTTAATCTGCGCCAAGTCATCGATAGTGCGGTAGACCAAACAATGTTCCTGGTCGGCACCGGAAATCGGAGGCACAAAAGGATATGAGCCCGTGGCCATGACCAGCTTGTGGTATTCAAAAACCTGCCCACCTTCGGTGATCACTTTCTTGTTCTCGCGATCAATCTTCGCGACCCTGTCTCCAAAGTGCGCTTCCACGGCGATTTCTCTGTAATGCTCTCGAGTTGTTAATCCGAGATCAGCGGGTTCTTTACCGTCGAATACTTCGGAGAGGTGCACACGATCATAGGCTGGACGAGTCTCTTCCCCTATCACGCAAATCTGCACGCTGGAATTACTCTTTCTAAGCGTCTCAATATAGTGGTGGCCCACCATGCCGTTGCCGACAACGACAATTTTCAGGGTACTCATAAGTCAGTATAGGTTCCGGTTTAGGCCTGCCTTGGGTGTAATTTCCGGGGAAGGAACTTCAGTATTCGAGCTGCACATCCTGCTTTGTCTTTTCAGGCGGACTTTTCACTTGGGCTCGTTCCCGAGACGGCGGATTCCTGCTTCCTCTTTTTCGCCTCACTGATACTCACTACCCCTTTCTTTTCGTATAAGAAGGAAAGTACCTGTTGTCGATAAAAGTTGAACTGATCGCTCTTGGAAAGGCTAATGCGATCACGAGGTCGTTCCAATTCAATAGTGAGCTCTTCTCCCACCTTCGCTGCTGGGCCATTCGACATCATGATGATTTTGTCGGACATCAAAACTGCCTCATCGACATCATGAGTTATCAGCACAATAGTGGTGTGTAATTCCTTTTGAATCTCCATCACAGAATCTTGTAGATTTGCTCGTGTCATTGCATCTAGCGCACCAAATGGCTCATCCATCAACATGACCTTTGGTTGCATTGCAAGACAGCGGGCGATACCTACACGCTGTTTCATCCCGCCGGATATTTCATGGGGCAGTTTGTTCATCGCGTGATCCATTTCTACCAGCTCCAGATTGTGTTCAACCCATTCACGCATCTCGATCTTGTTTTTCGTTCCTTTGAATACGTGCTCGACGCCCAATGCCACATTTTGATACACCGAAAGCCATGGCATTAAAGCGTGGCTCTGAAACACCACTGCGCGATCCGGGCCGGGTTCATTCACCTCCCTGCCCTCGAGAATGACACCTCCCGAAGTGGATTGATACAGACCCGCAATAATATTTAATACCGTGGATTTTCCGCAGCCGGAGTGCCCGATAATGGAAACGAACTCACCCTCGTCGATATGAAAATCCACATCTTTCAACGCTGTGAAAGAGCCAGTGGGTGTAGGAAAGTCGATTCCGACTTTGGAAATCGCTAAGAAAGGACTCGTAGACATTTGGAATTAACGAAGTACAGCTAACTTATCCCAGCTCAACATTCTCTGGGCCATTAAGATCAATCGATCAAGCGCAAAACCAATTAAACCGATCACTACCACCGCGACCATGATTCTTGACAGAGAGTTGGATGATCCGTTTTGGAATTCGTCCCAGACAAACTTACCAAGACCCGGATTTTGCGAAAGCATCTCTGCGGCGATCAACACCATCCAACCAGTCGCGAGGGACAATCGCAAACCGGTAAATATCATTGGCACCGATGCTGGAAAAATAATTTTCCGCACATGGGTGATTGCCGGTAGTTTAATGACACGGCTGACATTCAGTAGATCTTTATCTACATTCGCCACGCCCACTGCAGTGTTGATTAATGTAGGCCACAAACAACATAAGGTGACGGTGAACGCCGAGTTTAAAAACGACTTATCAAAGAATGGATCATCCGAAACATAGACTGCGCTTACTACCATGGTAATCAACGGCAGCCATGCCAGTGGAGAAACCGGTTTAAATATCTGAATGAGCGGGTTCATCGCCTTGTACACGCCGTCACTTAAGCCACATACGATACCGAACGGAATCGCAATAACAGAAGCGATGAGAAAACCAAACATTACGGTTTTCAAGCTCGTGATAATTTGATCGAAGAACGTTTCTTTCCCGGTGTACTTGCGCACCTTAATTCTGGCATCAGGGTTATCCGCCAGCTTCTTCGCATTACGGTCTTCCTGACGCTGATAGAATGCAGCTGCTTTCTCTCGCTCAACCTGATGCTCTTCTACCAGTGATAGCGCCTGGGTATAAACCTGAGTAGGCCCCGGAAATTTACCAAGTGAAGTATCGATGCGATTCGCAGTAATACTCCACATCACAAGGAAAAAAAGGATTCCCAGAAATGGGTACACCATCATCTTAAAATCAAAGGCGAACAGCGTGCGAACCAGTTTTTGCATACTCTGTTCCGCCCTCGATTTTGCTAGTATTTCGGCTTCTGCTGTCATAAACCCTATTTCTGCGCTTGATGCGACGACGCCTATAGAACGTCTTCTTTCAAACCAATGGTGAACTTGTTCAGGTATTCATTAGGCTTGCTACCGTCATAACTAATACCGTCAATAAATTCTGTTTGTTCTGGTTTAAAACCACTCTCGGTCGCGAAATCAGGAAACTCGTCTGCGATAAACAAACCTTCTTCGATCAGCTCTTTAGCAGCGATTTGATAAATTTCTGGTTTATATACGTCGGCTGCCACTTCCTTATACCAATCGTCACTTTTGGGTTCGGAAATTTGCCCCCAACGCCGCATCTGGGTCAGATACCAGATCGCGTCTGAGTAGTAAGGATAGGTTGCGTGGTAACGAAAAAAGACATTGAAGTCTGGTACAGATCGCTTATCACCTTTTTCGTATTCAAAGGTACCAGTCATGGAATTGGCGATGACCTCATAATCAGCGCCAACGTAGTTAGATTGAGACAGGATTTTTACAGCCGCAGGACGATTAGCATTGTCATTTTCATCCAACCATCTGGCAGCACGAATCAATGCTTTTACCACTCGAACTGTGGTATTCGGATATTTCTCGGTGAATTCCTTACTCATCCCAAATACCTTTTCAGGATTGTCCTTCCATATTTCATAGTCGGTGATTACAGGAACACCAATGCCTTTAAATACTGCCTGTTGATTCCAAGGCTCTCCGACACAGTATCCGTGAATGGTTCCCGCTTCCAACGTTGCGGGCATTTGCGGCGGCGGAGTAACAGATAGAAGTGCGTCAGCGTCGATAGTGCCAGCGGTATCACCTTTGTGCGGCGCGTAGTAGCCAGGGTGGATTCCACCCGCTGCTAACCAGTAACGAAGTTCATAGTTATGTGTAGAAACAGGGAACACCATTCCCATCTTGAACGGTTCCCCTTGCGCATTCAGATCTTCCACTACTGGCTTCAGATAGTCGGCTTTGATTGGATGAACTGGTTTACCGTCGTCCCCCATCGGGACATGGGCTTTCATTTTCTCCCAGATTTCATTGGACACAGTGATGCCATTGCCGTTTAGATCCATCGAAAATGGTGTCACGATATGTGCTTTGGTACCAAAACCAATTGTTGATGCCAGGGGTTGTCCTGCAAGCATATGGGCACCGTCCAAATTGCCGTCAATGACGCCATCGAGGAGAACCTTCCAGTTTGCCTGGGCTTCAATGGTGACAAACAAGCCTTCATCTTCAAAATATCCGTTCTCATACGCTATGGCGATGGGTGCCATATCAGTGAGCTTGATAAAGCCGAACTTAAGCTCATCTTTTTCTGGCTCTCCCAGTTCTGCATGGGATTGGAATGTAAAGAAAGCCAGACTAAATCCAACTAGCAACAGCCTTAACATCTTGACAGTTTTTACAACAACCATATTTGTCCTCATTTATTAGTCATATCCCGGGTTTAAATTTCGTCATACGCAATACGTAAGTTTTCGCATTGCACAAGCCGGGAGTTCATTTCGTTTATTGCGGCACGCGCTTGTCTTCACGGCCAGTCAACTTTGCTTTCAGCACAAAGTGTGCCAATTACAAAAATATGCTTAAAACCCTTCTATAAAAGGGAAAAAGACAAATGCTTCCGATAGCAGAATAGTGGCGGGTAAAACAAAACGGTGCACGATGAGGTCAGTGTGCACCAGATGAGAGCGACACTATCGGGAAAGCGAGTCAAAAAAATTAGACGCGACACAATAGTGGGGGAAGGAATGTTGAGAAGTCGATCGTTTAGGTAAGGTGAAACAAAACTAGTATTAGCATCTCCCTCCAACTGATCAACCCATAAGAAACTTTGAACAGTGTAAATCGCTAGTGGTAGTACCTTGGATCAAACTCAGTGGATCAGGATTCTTTAAGCACAATCTATGGTTTGGCCCAGCACAATATCAAAATTGGGGTTCGATTTTTCAGTGCCTTCATTGACGGTTGGGAATACCGCAGTATGCTGCTCTCGGTATTCAGAGGGGATTCTGTTAAACAAAAAGTCTTTTTCGTTACGAGGTTCATTTTTTACGTATAGCTGGGTAGTCAGCGCTTTCATTCCAGATTTACTCACTCTCACATGGATATGCGGTGTTCTGCCCGGATAGCTCACAGGGGTAATGGTTTTGAAGCGGTACTCGCCAGATTCGGTTGTTTGTGTTGTGCCGTAACCCTGGAACTCTGGCTCAGCGATATCGCCTCTATCTCTTGGATGGTGATAAGCGCCAAAGGCGTCGCATTGCCAGATTTCTATTTTTGCATCTCTAACGGGGCAACCGTTTATGTCGGTGAGTTTGCCAGTCAGATTGGCGATGATGCCAGTGGCTGGGCGGGTTTTTCCTTTTACCATTGTCAGGTCGGCGTCTGAGTCCAGCGGGATTTCTGCCGGGTAGAACGGGCCGGAGGTAGCTGGGACGGTGGGGGTGGCGGCCCAGGCGGTTGGGGTGATTATGATCGGGGCGGCTTTCAAGAGTAGGCGGCGGGTTGGGTGCATTGGTGCGTTTTGCTGGTTTGGTGTTGGGATTATAGACCTTGGGGATGGGGGAGGGTTCTTGGTGGTTTTGAGGGGGACAGACTTAAGTCTGTCCCCGGTCGGGGGGCATGTGGTTGGGGTGGTGGGGGGTGTCGTCAGCTTCTAGGTTACGAGGGGGACAGACT
>JAHQVR010000087.1 GCA_019634245.1 Gammaproteobacteria bacterium | reverse complement strand
CGGAAAACCGCCGGGAAAGAACAGCACTCTATCTCTGTTCGAAAAACCCATTGAAACCGCTGGTTTCACGGAAACTCGGTCATACAGCCCCTGCGTACTAATGGCAAAGTTTGCGGCAGTCCATGCTTTATCGATTGCGTACTGAATTGCTGGACCCATGACGTTGTCGGTGCGAGCCAATGCCACCAAATGCCCCCTCGGGTCGCAGACAACGGCACTAACCTGGACGCTCTTTTGCTCCGCCATTTGTATTGCGTTTCCAACCATTTGCAGAGCCAGATTTGAATTTATTTCGCGTCGCTCAATAGAGTTCATCATAATCCTGAAAGTAAGTGAGTCATTTAAAATCTACGATACTAGAAAAAAATGGCAATATAACGGAGAATCCAAAGCGAATTCCATTCTTTTTGGACCATCTCGAGAGCAATCGCAGGATATTCTCACCACTCCGCTTCTTTGAGCAATGGAAACGCACTGATCAAGGCACTATCATGGTGTAACGCATCAACACGTGAAACATGAGACTGATTCAATTGAGCGCCATTTTGTACACCAATTAAACCAAGCGCAATTCGATATTCCTCCTCTAGTAACTCAAGCATTCTTACCACACCGGCACTACCGGCAGCCGCTAGCGCGAAACACATTAAACGACCTAAACCCACGCCATCGGCACCCAATGCTATTGCCTTTGCGATATCAGTTCCCCGTGAAAAACCACCGTCTACCATCACGCGAGCTCGTCCATTAACAGCGTTTACTATGTCACTCAACGCGGCTATCGATCCCATGCCGTGGTCCAGCTGTCGGCCACCATGGTTCGAAACATAGATAATATCGACACCATGCTCGACAGCCAGCAAGGCATCCTCCGCTGTAGCAATCCCTTTTAGAGCCAATTGCCGATCAAACTGTTTTCGAATGCGTTCAATATCACGCCAGTTTAGTGAAGCCTGATAATATGCTGCATTGCCTTCGCCCTTGGCTCTCCAGGGTTTGCTAAATCGCCCTGCGATATCCCGATCGCGACGACTGTAAATTGCTGAATCAACAGTAATACAAAACGCCGGCAGGTTTAGCAGCTTGCACTCATCGACAAGCTCATCAATCCCTGCAGCATCACGACGCGCATACAACTGAAAGACCAACGATAATCCGTCTCCGATTTGTTCCTGCAACTTAGTCGGTGACCATTCCGACACTGAGCTCAGCAGCATAGGCACACCAAACGATTTTGCTGCTCTTGCCACAGCCAACGCACCTTCCGGATCCATTGATTCAAGACCGCCAACAGGACCTAAAAAAACCGGTAATCGAGCATTTGTTTCAAACAACTCAGCACCACATTCTATTGAACTGACATTATTTAGAACGCGGGGTCGCAGTGCTAGAGAATCAATCGCCGCCCGGTTGCGGCGCATTGATGTTTCCGTATCGGCACCACCTGCGATATAGGCCCATGTGCTATCGGGCAAGCGCTCGCGTGCGGCTACTACGAATTCATGCAGAGCTTTGAATTTTTCGTCGATATCAGAATGCATTTGATTGGGTCATTCCGCTTTGTTACACACCGAGTTCTTCTGCGCCTGAGTGACAAACTTAATAGAACTATGCCTGTGTTCATCCTTGTACCAGTGGACAGACATGACAGACAGCGCACATCATTAATTGCGAGATCCAGACTTTCAGAACTTTTATGAGGGAAATCCTCAATCAAAAAGACACTATCACAGGCGCTGCCTCAGATACAGGGCGGCTCCGGCCAGCCTGCCGCACTAGCACCTGGTAGCTATCGTATACAAGCGCTGATTTTGGACGGAATCGGCAACAATAGTGCCTGGATAAAACGGGTGACACTGTCCGATGAAATCTTCGAGGTATGCCAAACGACCTACGCACTGATCAAATATCAGCACTTACGCGCTAATAGCGAATGATTTATTGAACAGCTGGTTGTGCGCAGCGCTTGAATTTAACGAGTTTGTTATAAGTTCATATTCCCAATCAGACAACCATTCATCAGGATTCTTGTCTCTACTGCGTATATCCTCCGGTTCTTTCCCTTTGACCTCTAGTTTACTGGAAACACCTTCGACAGGAATACCAGCCAGCGTTTTGAGGCCAGTCAGGTATGTTTCTGGATCTTTAATAAAATCATCGAAGACGATCAGCTCTACGCCATCCAGGTAAATTTGCATCAAACAGTCCAAACGGCACAAGTAAACCTGACACCAGGACTCAGTCCACTCTCTAGTAGTTAATTCAAGCTGTTTTCTTCTCTTGCGCAGGCGACAGCCGTCTATAATTTGCCTTTTTCTTGAGCTGAGGTAAATCTGAATCGGATCACGCAATAGTACAAATTCCCGTAACTCAGGAATCAGACTCTTTAACGTTTCCCGATGGAACATGAGAGGTGGACTTTTCTCGACTATGTAATTCCGACCACTTGCCGCTGCGATACTTTTCCAATAATCTATCAAGCTATGATCGAGTAGTTCAGTCTTAGGGCTCCACCGTGCCTTCAATAAACCCTCAGCCTGATCCGGCCTGACTTCCTGCACCTCCCAAACACCTTCAGCCCTGGAATTCAAAGTGCCGCCATCGATCGCTTTAGCTAAACATTTTGCGAAAACGGTAGTACCCGAATAAGGCATACCATAAGAAACTATGAACTCCATGAGCGCCCCCATATGCTCTTCAAACGTAATACTCTTAAATCAATCTCTAAGTCAACCATCACACCAAGAAGTACGCATTTACTGAACTTCGTCATACCTCGTTACCAGACTTCAGCTCCTTCTACAGCGAATCAACAACAAGCTTAGTAGCAATCGTCGATCAGCACTTTAAATGAGCAACTCCCGACGTCGCCAGGGCGAAGAACAATTTGATGAATTTTTACAACAACATTGTGTTGAGCTTTCTCGAAAGCTCACTAACAGCTAGAATGACACTGTAATTTTTTCTTTTAGAAAAAATTGATCTAATCAGTAAAAGAAAATTCGCACAGTACGTGCCAATAGCTGTTACTAACCTAAACTCGGATTGTTTCATCTGGAACGGGCCGATGAATACCTACGCAGTTAACGGTAGCGTACTTTCCGCAAACCTTTTGACCATAGCCTCCATTTGATCGACATTGTCGAGATACCCAAGAATCTCCACGACGGATTTTATAAAGGCGACTACTGGTGTATCCAGGGCCGGAACCACCCGAAGCCCACCAATTGTGATCATCTGATCAGCTAAGCAGAGTTTCCAATTTGTTCAGGTTTTCAAGGACTTTTTCATCCACATTATCATTGTTGCGAATTCTGTGAATCACGCTGACAAAGGCTTCTCTGGATTCATCCGAGTTTAGATGAGTGCCGAAATCCGGATCGATGCCTCCGGTGATGTGCACCATATCACTTTGAAGAAATGTCTTGAGAAATTGGAGTTTTTCTTCCGGTTGAGACTGGATTTCCTCCTGTATGCGGTTCAACGCAGCGAGTAACTCGGCGTCTCGCATCATCAAGTGATTATCCCCGTATTCAAGTATTGAATGCGCCATGAAAGTCAATCCAGAAAAATTAGTGTCTTACCGGCATTGTCAAGGTTTTGCATGCCGGCTTCAATAGTTGATTTCAGGTTTGCGCGCTGGGCGGCAGTTAGATTCATGGTGTCGATCACAATGGTATCGGTGGCTGTGTTAAGTCGCATATCCTTTAGTACAGACTTGGCCAGACCATCTACCATAGTGTCATTTATTGGAATATTTGCTCCTGAACTGCCATTAATCAGCGGGCCTTTCAAGCTTACTGGTACATCATCTATGTAGAAATCGATACCAAGATCATTGGTGTCAGGTAAGCGCACATCGCCTTCTATGACTGCGTTTGCTCGTGCAGTACCCACACCCTCTGCGATATTGGTCTGGCCGGTTTCATGATTAAAGCTGAATCTTTCGATCTCCTGTGGATCAAGTTCGTCTCGCGGTGGGGCTGTTCGGGTTTCAGTGCGAACAGGCAGATCATCACCGAGTTTTACCGGATCATTGTTGCGCCCGTTAATGGGTGGTTTGCCACCCGGTGATCCGGACGACGAGCCAGAGAGGAAATCATCAATTTTTGTTCGCAATGCACTCAAGGCATCTTGAGCACTTTTGGGCAACTTGTTGAATACAGAATCTGGAATGTCACCGATACCTTTGGCAATCTTTTCCAGTACGGGTTTGACGATACCCGAAAATCTATCGCTTTTGCCAGCAGCTTCAATGACGTTTGTAACTGTATTGGCCCAGCGACCAAGCTTTCCAATTTTCGCAAGATCGCCGATGTACGGAATAACACCTAATGCAGACAAACCTGCGCCAACCCAGTCACCTCGAAACAATGATATGAGCCCATTGGATCCGTCGGCAAAAGGTGTGGGTTCTACAATGCCAACTACATCCAGGCCTAACTGTGCAAGATCGAGGTACAATGCTTTTTGCTCATCGGTCAGGCCATCGGGCACATCGATCGAATCCATCGATCTCTGTTGCATGCCTTCTACATACTGCACACGTGTTTCACTGCTGGCGTGACTTTGAACAGCCCGCATGAGACCGTCCTGGTGATCGTCGCCAAATGCGTCAGAAACACGCAGCAATTGTTCAGCATTTATGTCTTGAGCGAGATCTTTATACAGCTCCTGCCGTTCGTCGGCACTCAGACCTCCGGAAAATCCGTCCAGCTCCTTTCCCCAGGTTTCGAGCGTGTCGTCAGAAAGCTCGGAGATAACGGAGTTTTTCTCATCCGGTGACAAGCCACCGACAATGTCATTGATTTCTCTGAGATCGTTCTTTGTGACATCCCAGTCAGTCCAACTCTGTGAGAGTCGCTGTTCGATATTGTCAACAGCACTATCTACGTCATCGTGCGAGTAGCTACTGTCATAGCTTTGCGCAGATGATTGGGCTGCATTGATACCCGTCATTTCGCCAGCTCTCTCTAGGAGTTAGACCAATGACAGATCCTGGGCCATTTCACTGTCTCGCACAATTAGGGAAAACCCTAATATCGAACATTTTTAACAACTCATCGTTGAATACTTGATAGTTTCCTTTCCAAAAGAAACGAATGTCTCCCTATAAAAAATCGGGTTGTCCCTGCCAAAAACTCTATCAGAATGCCCCTGGAGGCCAGCGACAACGGGTTACAATAGGGAGCGTTATTGTTGGAGAACCCACCGTTTTCCTGTTCGACGAGTCTTTGTCAAATCTTAATGCGAAACTTCGTGT
>JAHQVR010000086.1 GCA_019634245.1 Gammaproteobacteria bacterium | reverse complement strand
AGAATGGCTACCGGCTTATTGCTCATATAGGTATGCTTAAGAATCAAATCTAATTCTTCCGCATCCTGCTCTTTATGGAAATGATAAGTGGGGATGTTGAGTTGATTCAGTAGTGCCTTGGTGTGCACCGCCATCTCAACCTGACAGGCAACTGGCTCACCCAACTCACCACGATAGCTAATGAGCATCGGTAGGGGCAAACGATAGAACTGAGTGAGAGTAACTAACGTGTTGATGGTCACACCAATCGCTGTGTTCTGCATGATAATCGCAGAACGCTTGCCACCCATGTAGGCACCGGCACACAAGCCCATCCCCTCATCTTCCTTGTTCGAGGGAATATGATATATCTCGTCATTCGCTTCGATCGCATCAATGACTCCTGCCAACTGCTTACACGGCACAGTGGTTACAAACGACACATTGTTAGCAACAAGATCGTCAACGATTTTTTCGCTTACCGACACCAGGATATCTCCAGTTTATTGTAAGTAAGAGCACAGCCCCGTGAGGATTGAGATCCCCACCGGGGGGCTTAGCCCTTTTTTTCTTCCAAAGTTAAATCAAATGTTTCTTCAGGAAAATACTTTTCAAGCCGAATATCAGCGGTTCGAGCATGCCCTTCCATACCCTCCAACCGAGAAATTCGTGCCGTGGCCTCTGCGATGGGCTTAGCACCTTCTCGCGTAGCACGCTGCCAGGTAACAATTTTCATATATTTGTGAACAGACAATCCACCGGTGTATCGCGCAGAGCCTGAGGTGGGTAGCACATGATTCGTACCAGAGGCTTTGTCACCGAAGGCAACGGTGGTCTCTTCACCGAGAAATAACGATCCGTAACACTGCAACCGGTCGAGCCACCAAGGTAGATCTTCTGCCTGCACCGTTAGATGTTCAGGCGCATAGTCATCAGAAGTAGCAGCCATTTCCTCACGGTCCGAACAGACAATGACTTCGGCATAGTCACGCCAGGCCGCTTCCGCATTGACTCGATTAGTCTCAGGCAAATCCGCGATCAAGCCGGGAACCAACTCGATGACCTTTTCGGCCAATGGTTTATCATCGGTGACCAACCATACCGGAGAGTTGTAGCCGTGCTCAGCCTGTCCAACAAGGTCTGAGGCAACAATGGCCGGATCCGCTTGAGCATCTGCAAGAATTAAACTATCGGTGGGCCCTGCGATCATGTCGATCCCGACACGTCCATACAATATTCGTTTGGCTTCGGCAACGAATTGATTACCCGGGCCTACCAATATATCGGCGCTAGGTAGTCCGAACAATCCAAAAGTCATTGATGCCACTGCCTGCACACCGCCCATGGCCATAATTTTATTCGCCCCACACAGATGGGACGCATAGACGATTGCCGGAGCAACACCTTCCTCAGGTCGAGGCGGTGAACACGCCACAATATGATTACAACCCGCGACTTTAGCTGTAGTCACCGTCATAATCGCACTGGCGATATGGCTGTAGCGCCCACCCGGTATGTAGCACCCAACTGCACGGCAAGGGATACTCTTTTGTCCGAGTTGAAACCCCGGCACTACTTCTAATTCCACCTCTTGCAAGGTGGATTTTTGGACTTCTGCAAATCGTTTGACATTGTCGTGGGCAAAAGCGATGTCATCTTTAAGCTTCTGCGGCACCTTGGCAATGGCGGCATCAATTTCGTCCTGTGTTAAGAGCAGATTGCCGCTGTATTGATCGAACTTTTCCGCATAGCGCTTGGCCGCTTCATCGCCTCCCGCTTCTATATCGTCCAAGATGCCTTGCACGGTCAGGCGTACATCACTTGAATCTGTAGTGGAAGTTTTGGATGCTTTCTTTAAGTAGTTGCGGGCCATAGTACTGAGAGCGATGCAAAAAACGACGATAACCAGTGTAAGCGCTTGCATCTATGAATGCAAGCGCTTACATTGAGACCATGAGATTCAACATTTGAGCCTATGAACACTGACAGCCCTACTCTTGAGGATGTGGCTCGCGAAGCCGAGGTGTCCACCGCTACCATCTCCCGAGCGATTAATGAGCCCGATAAAGTGGCTAAACCCACTCTCAAACGCATCCAACACATTATCGAAGAGCTTGGCTACACGCCAAACTTTGGAGGCAGAGTACTGGCGTCGAATCGCAGCAACACCGTGGGCGCGATCATCCCAACTATGACTAATGCGATGTTCGCCAACGGACTGCAAGCCTTTCAGGAGATCTTGAGTGATGCGGGTGTGAACCTGCTTGTGGCAAGTTCTAATTACAGCGCCAAGCAGGAGTTAGAACAAATAAAATCGCTCATAGCCCATGGGGCCGACGGCCTACTTTTAATTGGGGATGCCAGACCAAAGGCCACCAACGATTTTCTGCACAGACGCAACATTCCCTACGTTATTGCCTGGCACTACAACAAGCGCAGCGACGCATTGTTCGCAGGATTCAATAATAAACGGTCCGCTTTCGACTTGACGAACCATGTGCTGAATAATGGACACCGTAAAATTTCGATGATCGCCGGCATCTCAAAGGGCAACGACCGCGCGGCAGCACGAATTAAAGGGGTTAAGCAAGCAGTCAAGGCATTTGGACCTAGCGCCAAACTCCTTCGGTTAATCGAAACTGGGTATTCCTTAGAAAACGGCGGTGATGCGTTTGAGCAACTGATTCAAGACAACGAACAACCGAGTGTTATTATCTGTGGCAACGATGTCCTTGCTGCAGGTGCTGCCGTACGTGCAAAATCCTTGGGGCTGAAGATACCCCAAGACTTTTCAATCACCGGTTTTGATGACATCACCATAGCCACTGCGGTAACACCTCCCCTGACCACAGTTAGAGTGCCACACGAAGCCATGGGACAGGCTGCAGCGAAACTACTCATTCAGCAGATCACTCAGCCAGGATCTCTGCAGAGTATTGAATTTGAGACAACAATCATTGAGCGACAGTCACTGGCAAGTATTTAGCACTCTACCGCTCTTCGATACCGTGACTGATGTTGTCACTACCCACAAGCTGTTCGATCTCCTCCATGACCTTCGGAGGCAATGGACCAAAATCCAATGAGGCTGCCAAGCCTTCAACTTGGTCGACTGTGCGAGCTCCCGGTATGGGAATGTTTCTATCTGACTTTGCCCACAACCACGCGAGTGCACCCTGAATCGTTGTTCTACCACCAGATTGCAACAGTTCGCGCACAGCCTGGAATCGCTTCACGTATTCCGGATTCGGTCTACCATCGATGTAATACTTAGCCCAACCTGGGTTAGTTGATCGCACATCGTCATCAGGTAGTTTCGTATCTGGGCCGTATTTACCTGACAACAAACCCATTGCTAAAGGGGAGCGTATCAAGGCCACCAGATCTTTATCATTAACCACTTTCTGCATACTTGGAGCGTCCATCAGCACGTGCATCGCATGCTCCACAGCGACAAACCCGGAACGTTCCGCAACAGCTTCAGCATTATTTGTGATATCCGTGCTCCATCCGTAGGATCTTATCTTTCCCTGGTCGACCGCACGCTGCATCTCATCAAATATCGCAACCGCCCGATCAACTGGAAGCGCGTTTAAATGCAACAGTAAAAGGTCGATACTTTCTCGGCCCAGCCTCTCCAAACAGCGCTCTATCGCTGGTATTACCGATTCCGGCCGCGAATCCTCACCAGCCAGCGTTCTAGCCTTTTCATCTATGTCAAATCCGATCTTGGTCACAACCATTACATCCGATCTATTGCCAAGCACTTTGCCCAACAAGCGCTCAGAGTGCCCAGCGCCATAGGCAGCAGCTGTGTCAAACACGGTTATCCCATTATTCAGAGCCGCATGAAGCGCCTTAACTGACTCCTCATCGTTGGCATTGGAATAACCCAGTGATGAGCCATCGGCTGCGTACATAGCTCCACCAATGGGCCAACAGCCCAATCCTAGCGGTGCATGATCAGAATTTAGTAACTTCATCGCTCTCTCCCAGTGTGTGTACGCTATGGCATCACGAAAACGTTGCGCTATAAACCCGAAAAAATGTAACGTGCGTTTCATGAATGAAACAAACTTTGACTGGGACGATTTGCGCCTATTTCTCGCAGTAGCTCGACACGGAGGGTTGGCTGCAGCGGAAGCAGACACCGGTAAAAGCGCTCCTACATTGTCCCGTAGAATGCTGGCATTGGAGCGCCAGTTGGGTCAGGAATTATTCCAAAGGCTACCGCGTGGCTATGTACTCACCGCAGAAGGCACCGAGCTATTAAAGCGCGTCTCAACAATTGAGAATACGATTGAGCCCATTGTCACAAGTTCCGGCGATAGCATCCAACGACGGGTCAAGATCTCAGCGGGCACATGGACAACACATTTTCTCTGCAAACAGGTCACATCCCTTGTGAGCGATCCATCGATAATTCTGCAATTTATATCAGCCGAACATGCACTGGACATCCCTCATCGAGAGGCAGTGATTGGCATAAGAAACGAGCGGCCTACACAAATTGGTTTAGCTGGTCGACAGCTAGGTAAGGTTCAGTTCGCCGCGTACGCGGCTCATGAACAACTGAGCACCTGGGTCGGTGTTCAGGGCTCTACTCCATCAGCCCTTTGGGTCAAAGAAAACTATTTTCAAGCGACATGCATTGAGGTTACACAGCCCAGAAATGCACTCGATATTGTGCTGGCCGGCGTTGCAAACGCCGTGCTACCTACATTTATCGGCGATAAAACCGATGGGCTGATTAAGCTCTCTGAGGACATAGAGGTACTGGAACATACCCAATGGCTGGTATCTCACCACGAAGACCGACACTTACCAGAGGTCAGAGACATTCTGGATAGGCTGCACAGCCTGTTTCTTCAATAATTTTCAATGATGGATCATTTTCTTTTTGCAACATAAGTCAAAAGATGCGTATTTGTGGTTCATTTGTACCGCTCAGTTGATTGTATAACCTAATTGGAGCGGCGCTTATTGTGTTTATTATCATGCTGTCAAAACACCAAACACAAAAAAAAGCCCTTAGTTGTCCAATTCCAACTCAACCTCCAACAAACGCATCTCTCGAATAGCATTTTCGGTATCTCTGGTGTAGGTCACGTAGATAATTTGCCCATCTAATTCAGAAAATTCGGCGTGGGCGAGCGCGTCGTAGACCCAACCATTGGTGTTCCCTGAAGGCAACGCTTGAGCAACCTGTACCGGTGTGCTCCAAGGGCCTTCTGGAGAGTTAGCCGTTCGCAATTGGATATTCCGGCTTAAGGGTTCACTATAAACAGCCATAAATTTATTCAAATAAGCGTTAAATGACACTGACATAATGTCATTGCCATGAAAGAGCTCACTAATGCCTGATACTGATTCGGTCCAATCTTGCGATCGACTGAAATACTGCCAGCTGGATTTATCGAGCACTGTCGCCAGAGGTGCACGAGCTAGCTTGCAGGGTTTGACAAACTCTTGTCGATCACAAGCGAATACATAGAGAGAATCTTCAAAGGCCATTGCTCCAGGCCCAAATTGTGGCTCATCCTGTCCAAAGAGTAGTGTGGGATGTTCAGGAACTTCATTGACAGTCTGTCGGGTCGGTTGGACCTCGTCGTTATTCCAAATAGCGATCGACTGGCCAACGCCGTAGAAATTTAGCTCTCCTGGTTCAGAAGATATTTTTCCATACATCACCAATGAGCGAGAGCGCTCTGTGTCGGCAACTATCGGCCCAGGCCACAATGCCCAGCGTGCACCGCATGGCTCAACACAATCTTCGCCACTATGCAGGTCGTTGAAGGATGCTTCCTGAACGGTAAAATTAAACAGTTCAATGGGCGAATCAATTTCATCGCCCGCTAATGGCAATACATCCAGGCCATCAGAAGCCACCCTATCAACGGAGGTAGAATAACTATTACTTAACCAGGTTTGTCCTGTGGCATTGGGCTCTGTAATAACCGTGTCACCAAAAACCCAGATGACCTCACCGGCGTGCACACCGCTATAACCACCGTCTCTGCCAAGTAACCGATGGTCCTGCGGCACCACACCGATATCCCTAACTCTTTTGATCGACACACCTGGGTCGGCAACTCCATAATCTTTTGGGCTATCACAGCCAGTGATTATGAAGATCACTAAACTCACAACTAAGCGCACTCTTGCCAAAGTGACACCTCTTTTGGTTAGCAGAATTTGAGCTGGACTATAACCCTATACTCACTACCAATATAGGTGTTACACAAGCCGCCGAAGAGCTCAGCCTTTGAAGATTTCAAAAAGGTATTAAAAATTGATGGAGTTGACTTTAACAGCCTTATAAAGGAACCAGTTGGAGAACCGTCGGGAGTGACATCAACTCCAGCTAAAAAGACGAAGTACTGAGTGGATGCGCCATATAAGTTAAACATCTTCCAAAGAGATTGACTACCGCCTCCAAGAGGATTCAATCCTCCTGGAGGCCGCACTCTTCAGCCATCAACCTAAGTCTATAGACGAGCAAGCCTATATATTCTCATCGACTAGCGTAAGCCCCAACACTAGCACAACCATGTTGTCCTGCCTCGTTACGCTGTACGTACCAACAGATGACTGAAAACGTATCAATGAGGCGTCACTAGGAATTTCAGGTCCTTGGGCATTTATGGTTATTTGTCCGGAGCTACCATTTGCCACGCAATCCAGGTTCCAACGCTCACCATTGGGTCGTTCGAAGTGCCAAGTAATAAATACCAGACTATTCGCGCCATCAGGAATATCCTGCGTATTCCAGCTGAAACTATTTCCAAAATCCACCGGTGAGAAAATAGAATTCACCGGAGAATAAACTCCGGGTAGGTAGGCAACGGCTTGAGCTGCAGGTACATCAGCGCTACCTGGTATTAGGACATAGCGACTTTGAGAGCTTGCTGCTCCTTCGTAAAATGTTAGCGAATTACCTTGAAAATCTACAGTCTGACCGAGCATTTCACCGGTGGAGTTGTCAGAACTATCAAAGAACTGCAAAGAATCCCCACCATTTAGTAAAACCACTGACAATGCATCCTGTGGTATCAATTCATTTACAGGGTTTGGCTCTGGCTCCTGAGAGTCTTGCAAGTCATCTGTAAAACATCCAACAAAATCACCAGAAAACGCCTGTGATAGAGATCCAGATAAGTCGGAGTAGACGCCTCCAGATGCAGTGGTGTCGATGAAGAAAGCTCCACCAACATGATTTCCATCGTTACCCTCGCTCTGCGCCGTTACCAAAGCAAGTACACTGGCTCCATCAACCACCGTGCAATCATGATTGTCCCTTACACTGATTTCTCGTGAGCAAATGGTTCCCGATGCATCAGCATTTGATCCGCCATCAGTACCACCTGCATCCGTCGAAGCGCCATCGGTTCCGCCACTATCTGTACTCGCATCGGTAGAACCATCAGCACCGCCGTCAGTATTAGAGCCTCCCGTATCCGAATTTCCGTCGGTGGACGAGGCATCCGTACTGCCGCCATCGGTAGAAGCTGAATCGGTCGTCCCATCGGTGCCCCCGGTAGAACTGTCGGTACTGCCGTCTGTTCCGCCAGGATCATCAGAGGGGCCCCCGTCTGTAATCCCGGCATCAGAACCACCCGTGGTCGCGGAGTCGGCCGGATCTGAATCATCATCACTTGAACTACAGGCAGCCAAGGAAAGGGCAAAGATGATTGGTAAATATAATATTGTGCGGTTCAGCATATAGATACTCCTTAATTCGATAGTTGGAATTTTCTCTTTTCTGGTGAGCATGCATACATGGCAAAAAACCATGGCATCACCCAATAAAAAGTGCATCAGTGCACAATTCAACTTGGTATTAGTTGTTACAGCGAATATTTCTAAATGGAATCACGATGACACATAAAGAAACTGCAAAGATTTATCGCAGATTGATCTGTGCGAGATACCTCCATGGACCATTATGAGGTTTATCGGTTGGATTAAGGAACTAGGTAAAAGTATGACTATACAAATTAAGAATCAAACGTTTAGAATAAAAAATAGACCTTTAGTTCAATTCAAACGAATACCACTACAATAAAAAGCACAATTCCAAACTAATAATTTAACTAGCGAACGTTGCCAGGCTACGCAAAATCAAAATTGGGAACGCGTGCTGTATACCCATGAATGACATAAAGCAACCACACGATCCTGCACCAGTGACCACAGTTAATGGTGGAAGCCCAGCTTAATATTAAACGTTAAGCGCGGTTCTGACTTCAGCCGCAAGTTGCTTTAGATCGACTTTGTCTGTCGTATCGATTTCGACTAGCGCACCAACACCGAGTGGCAACTTTCGCATCAGTTTTTCTGACTGCGCCACCAAAGATGCGTAAGTCCACGCGTTGTCGAGATGTCCAGTGTGGCGCTTACGATTCAGGAATCGCGTTGCGGCGAGTCCGGGAGAACAATCGCATAAAACCTCTACGGCGTGAACGTCGGGAGAAGTGAGCCAACTGGATGGTGTACCGGATAACGTATCGGCTAACGGGTGCCGCCAAAACGAGTCGAGCACAGCTCTCTTGAAACCCAGCGCTTTTGCTTGAAAATTCTGATCCGCTTCCCTGCTCAGGCGATGGCGTGTCTCTTCATTAGAACACTCAAGCTCATTGAATAGTGACTCCAGGATCTCGTCTTTATCAAGATAAGAAATATCGAGTTGCTCAGCCAACGCACGACCGACCGTCGATTTACCGCTACCGGGAACACCTGATATGACGACGAAACGGTGAGATATCATCATCCTTACGCACCGCTCTTTGACATTTTACAAATTGGAAAAACCTCTCTTCGAATTCATCAATGACGGCTACGGGCCATAAGCCGTCCTACACATAGTGTAGTTGAACGACAGTTTTCGTATTGCTACCTTCCCCAAAGCCGACCTCCGTAGCACGGAATCGAGGGGGCGCCTGGTTCCGATGCGGAAGATGGAATGAATTGAAAAGTGAAGT